>JBAVWD010000599.1:0-1517 GCA_049697655.1 Anaerolineae bacterium
GCCCCAGGACGCGCGCCCCCTCGGGGAAGTGGCGGTCGTAACAGATGTAGACGCCCACCCGGGCAAACTTAGTCTCGAAAACGGGGTAGCCGAGATTCCCAGGCCGGAAGTAGAACTTCTCCCAGAAGTTGGGGAGTTGGGGGATGTGGGTCTTCCGGTACTTACCCAGAATCGTTCCATCGGCATCTATGAC
This sequence comes from Anaerolineae bacterium, assembly GCA_049697655.1. Taxonomy (GTDB): domain Bacteria; phylum Chloroflexota; class Anaerolineae; order UBA7937; family B3-Chlor; genus JAUVXJ01. The sequence goes on from JBAVWD010000599.1 coordinate 194, forward strand.
CACGGCAGTATTGTAGTAAACGCCTGGACCGTCCTCCTCGTAGAGTGGCACAATCAGAACCATGTCGTGCCTCTTGGCCACCTCCTGCAGGCGCTTGGTCGTGGGTCCAGGGATGGGCTCCACAAAGTCATACCACTTGGCATCCTGCTCCTGACAGAAGTACGGAGAGTAGAACAACTCCTGAAGGCACGTGATTTGCGACCCCTGCTCTGCTGCCACTTCTATGAGTGCGAGGTGTTTGACGATGTTCTCTTCCTTGTCCATGCTTCCCGTAGCCTGGATAAGAGCGCTGCGCACGATCATCTTGGCCCTCCGTCGCCTCCAGAGTCAGTATCGAAGATTGTAGGGGCAAGAGCGGACTATGTCAAGCACTTACGCATGGACAGCGCAGAGAACTGCCGGCTCTCCTGGCCGTTCGATCTGCGGCCCCGAGACGAGGATCATTGAGAACGGCTGACTTCGACCGCGCAGAGACCCCTGAAGATCTTACACCCCACTCAGGCACTGGCACGCCTGGCCAAGAACTCGGACACTGCCACCAGTTCTTCACTCCAACCCTGCCAGGTGGCTTCACCTTGGTGTTCTTCAAGGAAGGACAGAGCTACCTCGGGACCGGGTAGGGATATCCCGCCCCCAGTAACGGTGGTTGCCGTTGCCCCCAGCATGTTCGCCAGGATTCCAGAAGCCTGCAGACTCAGTCCCCCGATCTGCCCCAGGAGGAGCCCCGCATCGAAGCTGTCGCCCGCGCCGATGTCGTCCACCGGGATCACCTGAAACGCCGGCACCGAAAAGACTCCCTGGGTGGAGCCGATCAGGCACCCCTGGTCGCCCAGCTTGAGCCCGACCAACTCCGTCCCGTGGCCCAACAAGGTCTTCACCGACTCATGGGCTCCACGCTTGCCGGTCAGCCACTCCGCGACAGCTCGGTTGGGGAAGACCATGGAAACCATAGACAGCATCTTCAGCATGTCTTCGCGCAATGCGGTCATCACTTCCACGCCGAGGTCAACCGACACAGGCACTCCGGACCGATGCGCCTCTTCCATGGTGCTCAGAGCAGCATCTCTCTGCAAACCCTCCACGAAGGCGTAGCCCGAGACATGCAGGACCTTGGCCTGCCTGACAAGCTCGCCGCCCTCTGGCTCGAGCACGGTTCCCGTGTTTGCCCCACGGCAACTGAAGAAGGTACGTTCGCCGTCGGGCGTGACGGCAGCGAAGATCAGCCCGGTCCTGGACTCCGCGTCTCGCTGCACTAGGGAGAGGCCTACGCCTGCCTGCCGCAGGTCGGATAGAGCAAAGTCCGCCAGGATATCCTCCCCCACCC
>JBAVWD010000600.1:0-3223 GCA_049697655.1 Anaerolineae bacterium
GTTGAGGACTTCTATCTTTGTCATTGTTCTGCTCCTTGATTACGTAGGACTGTCAGCTGAACTCGAACGATTCGGTCGACTATCGAGAGGTTCTTTTTCCTCCACCGAACACCTCCGATTTCATCAGTGCCTCGACCTCGGCCTTGTCGACGATTGGCAGGTCAAACATCAGGGTTTGCTTCAAGCGGGTGGCCGCATCCCCAACCAGAACCCCTTTGGCGATTCCCTTGCTCCCGATGCCCTCCGTGAGAAGACCATAGTAGAAGCCAGCGTTCCACGTATCTCCGCCCCCTAACCGATCCCAGAGCGTGATCGGCCTAGCGGCCGGCGAGCGGAACAGAGTGCCTTCAGCATCCATAGCTGCCGACTCCCACTGGTGCTGCTCAAATGAGTCGGGATATCGAATGGTGATGGCGACGATCTCGACTTGGAGAAGATCACGAACGCGGTGGGCGAACTCCCGGATGTCGTCGTCCTCAATCGCTCCCAGGTCGCCGTCAACGACTTGCTTTGCAGAGTATCGACCACACTCGATGCCATACAGCTTGGCCATGTCCTCGATGGTGGTGATCAGCACGTCGACGTGATCGGCTACGATCAGGGTCAAGAGTTCGCGGGCCTGGTCAGGGGACCACAGCGTGCTTCGATAGTTGAAATCCATGCCTACGAGGCAGTCGTCGGGCTTGTTGGCGATGGCCTCCTGGAACGCCTCGTAGCAGTAATTGCGCTCGTATTTGCTGTGCGTGGCCAGCCCGAAGGTGATCCCGGAACTGTGAAATAGTCTGGCGTCTCTCATCGCGGCTTTCCAATCGACCATCCCTGGACCCAGCCTGGAGGCCGCCGAGAACATGCGTTGATATACCCCCGTGTCCCGCCTCGGGGTACGGCCGATCTCGTAGATGAAGCGCCCAATAGGCTCTGTCCTTGGCGCCCAGACAATGTGCTCGACGTTCACCCCTTGCTCCCGCGCGATGTTTCTGACCGCGCGACCATAGGCGTTGTCGGGCACGCGGGTGATGAAGGCCGAGGGAATGCCCAGGCGGCTCAGACCCATTGCCAGCGTATACTCACTGCCTGCCATCGATAGATGGACCAGGCGAGTCCGCTCTGGACGTTCCATGTCCGCTGGGGTGTCGCGAACCATCACCTCACCAAACGTCACAAAGGCTGGCCCACGGTTGGCGAACCGGCTGAGATCATCGCGAGTGATTTCGTAATGGCCTATCTCGTTCATGCTCCTTGTCCACGATGGATGATTCGCCAGCGTCCGCGCGTGGCTGCCCCACCCACCACACCAACGGTCGAGGTTGGCAGGGCAGCGGCTCATGAACCCCGAGTGTCGGCGGCCGAAACTGGCCCTCCACGATGTTGATCCTGAAACCCTATGCTCAATGTGGTGGCCTTGACGCCGACAAGAGACCCCTATAGCTTGCCGACGAATGAGGCCACCCTGGTGAGCCCTTCACGTATTTCCTCTGACGTGGGAGCAAGTGACACCCTCACGTATCCGTCAGCGCTGGGGCCGAAAGTGCCTCCCGGCGCCACGGCAACCCTTGCCTCTTGCAGGAGCCTCCTGGCAAACGTGTAGGAGCCCATTCCGAAGGGCGTGATGTCCACCATGGTATAGAAAGCGCCAGCCGGTTTGACAAAGCCCAGGCCCCCATCCGCCAGCATTCTGGCAGCCAGATCTCGATGCTCCCTGTATTCCTCTTTCATCTGGGACACACACTCCTGAGGTCCGGCGAGGGCCGCCTCGGCCGCTTTCTGGGACACCGACGAGGCGCAGGAGAAATATGGTTCCTGAAGCTTCGCGATCAGAGCGGCAACTTCTTCAGAGGCGGCAGCGTAGCCCACTCGCCAACCGGTCATGGCGTAGGTCTTGGAAAAGCTGTGCACACCCACCACCCGGCCATCAGGATCGAACCTCGCGGGACTGACATGTTCGGCCTCGAAGACCAGTTGCTCATAGACTTCGTCAGCTATGAGATAGAGATCATGTCGAACGGCAAAGTCCACCAAGTCTTCAACCAGCTCCACTGAGAATACACCGCCCGTGGGATTGCACGGGCTGTTGATGATCATGGCCTTCGACCTCGAGGTCACGAGCTCCTCCAAGACTTCAATCCGTGGCCAGAAACCATCCCCAGCGTACAACGGATAGAACCTGGGCACGGCGTGCGAACAGGTGACCATCATCTCGAAGTTGGGCCAGCCAGGGTCAGGGATGAGAACCTCCTCTCCCGGCTCCACGATCGCCATCAAAGCGGTTGCCAGCCCACCCACGGCGCCAGTGGTCACCACCACATTCTCTACACGTACGTCCAGGCCGTTAACCGTTCTCAACTTCAAGACTATCTGCTCCCGCAGGGAGAGCAAGCCCGCATTGGAGGTGTATTTGGTGAACCCCTGCTCCATGGCCCTCTCGGCAGCCTGGACTATGTGCTGTGGAGTGGGGAAGCCTGGCTCCCCGACCTCAAGGTGGACTACATCGGGCATCCCCTGAGAGAGATCCATGATCTCTCTGATGCCCGAACGGCGCATGTTCTTCACCAGATTGTTCAAGGGCCGCATCTGCCCTCACTCATTCCATAGTGGCTGAGGCGAAGACCTTCCTGGCTGCCTCCAGACCCACGCCTGCCAGAACGTCGTACCCCAGATTCCGCATGGTCAACTCCAAAGCTGAGATGGTGGGCAGGATACACCTAGGGTCAGCCACGAGGCCCATGTTTCCAATCCTGAAGCCCGCCGCAAGGGCGATGCCATGCTCCTCCAGCATCGTGCTGGCCAACTCGGTCCAGTCCACTTCCTCTGGAAACTCGATGCAGGTGCAGATGGGAGCCGCCACCGCCTCTTCAGCCTTCACCTTGAACCCCATGGCGCGAATCGCTTCACGCACGGCCCTCGCTGCCAGTTCGTGTCTGGCGAAGACCTTCTCCTCCCCCTCGTCGAGAATCGCCTCCAGCGCCGCCTTGAGGGCGGCCACCAACACATACGATGGTGAAGGGCCATGGATGGCCTTCTGGGTGGCATAGGAGATGTCCGACCATCGCCCGGACTCGTACGCTTCCCTCACGCCGTCATGGTAGGCTCTCCACACGGTAAGATCCAGGCACAGGGAGTTGATGGGAGTGCTTCGCCCCTCGATCGCGCGCCAGGCCTTGTCGCTGACCGACACAATGGCTACACCTTGTGGACCGTTCACGCACTTCTGAGGGCTCGTGCA
>JBAVWD010000601.1:0-3072 GCA_049697655.1 Anaerolineae bacterium
TCGGTTTCCAGGTAGGTTTCGAGGCGAGGGTTGTAGATGAGCAACGCGCGAGGTCCACTAGGTCTGGGAGTACGGGGTGGCAGGCATTGCGCTACCCTGCTGGTCTTGCTGATCGGACTGGCAGTGGCGTCTCCAAGAGCGACGTCCGTCTTTGGAGCGCCGAGGGCCACTGAGCCAACGACTTACGTGGTGGCCTGGGGCGACACACTCAGCGGGATCGCCGGGCGGTATGGCACCACTGTCTCGGCCATCATGCAGGCCAACTTGGTGGACAACCCTAATCTGATCTATGTGGGACAACGGCTTGCCATACCCAGCAGCGGTTCTCCGGCAACAACTGAATCTGGCGTGTATGTGGTGCAAAGTGGGGATACGTTGTCGAGCATTGCGGTGCGCCATCAGACCACAGTGCAGCAGTTGGTACAGATGAACGGTCTCACCAACCCCAACTTGATAGTGGTCGGTCAGAGACTCGCCGTCGCGCAAGGACAGGTACCGAACAGTTCTGGTGGTTCTGCGAACCCGAGTGCACCTGGAACTTCCTACCAGGTACGATCCGGCGACACTCTCATCGGGATTGCCATGCGGTTCCAGGTTGGTATGTGGGATATCGTGCTGGCCAACAACATCGCCAATCCGTCGCTGATCTATGTCGGCCAGTTGCTGGTTATACCTGGAACTGGAGGCTCTACGGGACCGGTTTCCACACCGACACCGACGAGGGTCCCTGCAGACACCGGCGGAACAATCGCTCCTACGCCAAAGCCTGCAACTCCCACGGCACAGCCAACAGCCCCCGCGACCCAGCCGGCAGTGCCCACTGCGGGGCCGGCATATGCCTTCCAGTACGTGCAGGGGAGCATGAGGCAGTACCCCAACTGCGGGACTGTGTACTTCAAGGGCAGGATCACCGGCGTCGGGGGCGAACCCGTGAACGGCAAAACGGTACGTCTGCGCTTCGCTGGCAACGCAGTCTACAGGGTCAGTGGGGAAGGCCAGGATCCCGGTGAGTGGAGCTTCGCCCCTCTGGCGGGCGAGAACTACCATAGCCCCTTCACCTTTCTGATCGATGTGGTTGAGAGTGCGAGCAATCCTGCTTCGCAGTCCAATACCTTGGAGGTTCGGTTCACGGACTGCGCTGCGGCGGGGCAGTTTGATAGCATTCTGTTCCAGTATACGAAGGTGAACATAGGACCGGCCAGCAGCCCTACCGCGACCCCTCAACGCACTTCTGCCCCGAGTCCTGGGCCCAGCAATATCCCGGCGGTGGAGTGGGATCCTCGCCTGAACCAGTTGCCCTGTGTCCGGTTGGTGACCGCGGTTAACAGGGGCACGGGGCTGCAGCCGGGGGATAGGTACTGGCGCTTGGTGAAGGCCAGGTGGCTCAGTGAAGAGGAGAGCCGGAGGGACATACAGATCCATGTGGATCTCTTGGACGAGGCCGGACAGCGCGTGTATGGAGAAAGAGTCGTCTTCCAGAACGGCGGCCGGTACACGGTGATCAGCGAGCCACAGAGTTGCTGCTATCCGTGGAACTACCAAGTGAAGTGGCCCATGTTCAACACGTTATGCTCCTACGCAGCGTACGTCGAAGGGCTGCCCAGTGACATGGTGACGGGGATGGGTCTTGGCACCCCGGAGCATCCGGACTGGACGATCCACACCGGGTTCGTTCTTACGTTCCAAAGGACTGTCTATCAATGAGCGGATGGACCATGCAGACTGGTCGCCAGCGGATTCTGGAGGATTGGTGATGCTTCGGCTGATGTTCTGGAGAGCCATGGCTTCGTTGACCAGCAACCTGCTTCACGTGCGGGTGCTGCTCTTGATCATAGTAGCTGCCTATTTCGTCGGATGGATCGCAGGCTCGATCTCCGGAAGAGGTTTCTAGACGGCTGCTGGCCGCTTGGGAAGGTAGTCGATCATGGGCGTGCAGAAGCTCTACAACAATCGCAGTGCGAAGGAGGCTGAGGAATGAGCAGTAAAATGTACCGTACGGTAGTGATGTGCACCCTGGTTGCGGTTCTGGTGTCTACGAGTTCTCTCGTGAGTGCTGCTCCGGAGATGGAGACTCAAAGCACAGGGTCCACCGTCCACATCGTGCAATGGGGTGAAAACCTTTCATTGATCGCGATGCGCTACGGGGTGACGACATCGGCCATCGCCCAGGCGAATGGCATAGCTAATCCCAACTTCATCTACGCCGGACAGAGGCTGACCATTCCCGGTGCCTCATCATCCCCTGCGCCGACTCCGTCAGGTGCTTCCGGCACGTACGTCGTGCGTGCGGGAGATACCCTCTCCGGTATCGCTTACCGTCTAGGGACGACGGTCAACACACTCGTGTCACTAAACGGACTGATCAACCCCAACCTTGTCTACGTTGGACAGACACTGAAGGTTCCTGGGCAGCAGCAGCCAAGCCAGCCGAGCACTTCATGCGTGTATGTGGTCCTGGGCGGCGACAACCTGACGAAAATCGCCCTCAAGTACAGCACCACCGTTTGGGCGATCGCCATTGCCAACAACCTGGCGAATCCGTCCTTCATTTGGCCGGGCCAGCGTCTGGCGATCCCAGGGTGCTCCTCGAGTGGCGGGTCTACGCCGACTCCGGCTGCCGCCACACCGACGCCGCAGCCCAACGCCACTCCCACCGCTACTGTACAACCGGGGCCGGTAGCTCGCATGAGCACGCCCGAGTACGGTGTGCACACGTTCCTGTGGTGGAGCGGTGAGTACAGGGCTCGAGATGCTCAGCTGGCCAAAGACGCTGGTCTGACCTGGGTGAAGGAGCTGTTCCCCTGGAGAAGCATGGAGGGGGCCGGAAAGGGCATCTTCGACTGGAGTGTGTCTGATCAAGTCGTCCAGACGCTGAACGACCGTGGGTTGAAGATCATCGCTCGCGTGGACTTCCAGCCAAGTTGGGCCAGGGCGGATGGAGCGAACAACGGCCCTCCGGACAACTATCGCGACTATGGCGACTTCCTGTTCGCGATGGCCAGTCGGTATAAGGGACGCATCAAGGCGTACGAGGTGTGGAACGAGCCGAATCTCGCCCGCGAGTGGGGCGAC
>JBAVWD010000602.1:0-1791 GCA_049697655.1 Anaerolineae bacterium
CACCAGTGGTGCCATCGTAGTACATCCAGAAGGTCCAGTCGGTACCGGAGTTGCTGGCACCTGACTTGTACAGCACGTCGCAAGGTCCATATGACCCACGGTTCCAGTCCGGCCAAACGCCGGTGACTATGGGCACTGCGCCGTTCTGAAGAGGCTGCACATTGTGCCAGGCCTTTCCGTCAGGGGACTCCGCATAGTGGATGGCCGAGACGCTGTACAGGTAGCCGGTGTGCCAGAACCACAGTCGATAGTACATCGTATCGGCACTGGCGTTCACGCCGTCGTTCCTGCCAGGGAATCCGGCGGCGTAGTACTCTACCACCGGATGGCGCACCTGCCCTCCAGGCAATCCAGTGATGGTGCCGTCCAGCATGTCGCCCACTCCTGTCCACGCTAGTCCATCGGCCGAGATGCGATACTGTAAATCGTTGTCATGCCACATCTTGAACGGACTCGTCTCTCCGTGGCCGCCGAAAGGAGTCGCGGCGCCGTCGTAGAGGACGCTGGGATAGTAGGCGTCAACGTCCGAAGGATCGATGACCGGGTTCCCAGAGTACTCGGTCCACACGCCGGGACCCTGGGCCTTGGCCAGCCCTGGTGTCATCAGTATGGCCAGCACCAGAGCCAGGGCGATAGCCACTAATGGCTTGGGAAAGAAAGCGCCGTCTCTGTGTTTCATAGTCCGACCTCTTGGCCGCCTGGTCTGTGCTCTCACTGCGGCATCTGTATCCTAGCAAGGAAAGCTTAAATGACCATTAACGTTGTCTTAAGAGCCCATTAAAAGCGGGGGCGACAAGGGAGAGCCGAGCTCGCGGGGCACGTAGGCAGCTCAACTGCCGCGATTGCGTGGGGATACGGATCTCGACATCTTCAAGGGACGTGGGCTGTACCGTTCTACGACCAAGTAGCGGCCGGGAGACCATCTCTGCGAAGCATGGTACTATTTTCCCATTGATTGGCTGACGGCGCTTCGATATACTGATCATGGCATACGGAGCTGCTTCTTGACAGTCCGCGGGTGACGGCAGCAAGTGCGGCGGAAGGTGGGGACGTAAAGCCACGGGCCTAAGGTCCCAGAGGAGCAGGGCAGCCGGGTTGCCTCCCCTGGACAACTCCTGCAGTTGTGGCGCGCTTCGAGCCGGAGGCATTTGGCGAGAAGCGCGTTTTGCCTTGCTTTGACGAAGGCCGGAGACGGTTTGGGTTAAGGTATGAAGCGCGTCGGCATGGCACTGAACAGGATCTTTGCGGCTCGGCCTGTGGTCTGGTCGCTGGTTCTTCTGTTGCTAGTGCTTGGAGTTGCTCCCTCCTGGGGTGAAGAGGGAACCGGTACTTCCCTCGCGCTGGGGTACATCAACAGCGACGGAGAGACCGGCCTCGTCGAGTTCGTAGCTGCCGAGCCCCTGCAAGAGGATTTGGTCGCGGCCACAGCGCTAGGTGTTCCTGCGGAACCTCCGGGACACCAGCTGGTACGCCTGACCAATGCGGAACGTGCGAACAACGGCCTGGCCCCCTTGAAGGCCGCATCGGAGTTGATGGACTCCTCTCAGTATCACAGTAATTGGATGGCCAGCCACAACTGCTTCGCGCACAACTGCCCTGGCGAGCCTGACTGGGTGACCAGGATAGTCAACGCCGGGTACGTGAACTATCAGGCTCTAGCAGAGAACATCGCGGCCGGGTATGGGTCGGCCAATGACGCGGTCCAGGCATGGATGAACAGCCCGGGGCATAGGGCGAATATGTTAAGCGCCAATTTCCGTGAGGCTGGTGGCGCATACGCCTACTGCGCCG
>JBAVWD010000603.1:0-1616 GCA_049697655.1 Anaerolineae bacterium
ATGCAGGCTAAGTGGGGCACCCACGGAGGGGTGGAGATCATCGCCCTCTGCCCCTGGTCCGTCCAGGAAATGTACGACCTGACCATCAGAGCCTTCAACCTTTCGGAGCGCTTTCGGGTCCCCGTCATCCTGCTCGGAGACGCAATCGTGGGACATCTCCGGGAGAGCTTCCACGTGGACGCGACCATCGGGCTCTTCAACAGGATCAAGGTTCCTGGGGCGCCGCCCTTCGGCACCGACGAGGAGGATGGAGTCCCACCCATGCCTGCCTTTGGTGATGGTGAGCAACTCCTGATCACCGGGTCTACGCACGATCGACACGGCATTCGCAAGACAGCAGATCCTGAGGTGCAGAACCGCCTCCTCAGACGGCTCTCCCAGAAGATCACCTCCCACTTGGATGAGATTACGGACTACGAGCTCTACTACGAGGAGGGCGCTCGGCGTATGGTAGTGGCCTACGGCTCGACGGCGCGTAGTGCCCTGTGGGCGGTCAAGGAGGTGCGCGGGCGCGGAGAGAAAGTGGGCCTGCTGCGCCTCAAGAGCATCTGGCCCTTCCCTGGCCAGGTGATCAGACAGTGGGCTAGTCTCTGCGAGGAACTGATTGTGCCAGAGACGAATCTGGGGCAAGTGTCGCAGGTTGTGCGCCAGTACACCGCTACACCGGTGAGTCTGGTGTCCCAGACCAACGGTGAGATCATGGATCCGCGCCGCGTGCGCGACTTCTTGCTAGGAAAGGATGGATAGTCAGCACGCCAGGCAGGCTGAATCGGGGCACGTACGATTCGACTCCACCCCTGGATTTCCCTGGAGAAAAGAGTATTCTGGATAGGTGGTCGAGAAATGGGCAGACCTCTGAGAGAGAAATACACAAGACAGCCAACGCCCTTCTGCGCCGGCTGCGGTCACGGTATCTTCATGAATGCGTTCCTTCGCGCGGTGGACGAGGTGGGTCTCGACTTCCGGAACACAGTGTTCGTGTCCGGGATCGGCTGCGGCGCTTGGGTGCCCAGTCCTCACTTCCGAGCTGATACCCTTCACGTCACCCACGGCCGCGCAGTGGCCTTCGCCACCGGAGTCAAGATGACGAGGCCCGAACTCGACGTCATCGTCATCGGGGGTGACGGAGACATCGCCACTATTGGTGGCAACCATCTCATCCACGCTGCGCGCCGTAATGTCCCCCTCAAGGTCTTCTGTCTCAACAACCTGTTGTACGGCATGACTGGCGGACAGGTCTCGGCTACCACGCCGCAGGGAGATATCACAGCCACGACGCCCCAGGGAAACCCCGAGAGGGCTTTCGACCTGGTGGCTTTGGCCCAGGGCGCAGGCGCGCCCTACACCGCGCGGTTCCCTGTGTCGCGTCCCCGCAACCTGGAAAAGGGCATCATCAATGCCCTGCGTTTCGACCAGTTCGCCTTCATGGAAGTGTTATCCCTCTGTCCCACCCAGTATGGCAGCGCCAACAGGGCCAGGAGAGGATATGAAGGACCGAGCTTGATCTGGAGCATGTTGGAGTGGCAGAAGGGCACGGTCGTGGATCGGGAGAAGTTCGATCCCGAGGAGTCGGAAGGTAGGATACCGATCGGAGAGTGGTATGCACAGAGTTGAAG
>JBAVWD010000604.1:0-3756 GCA_049697655.1 Anaerolineae bacterium
GGAAGAACCTGCGACCTGCACCCGATGCCGCCCCTGGACGACTAAACTCACCGAGGCTGAAGGGTCTCCGCTGGAGGACACGGCCTGAGCCTTGCTCACCTACGAAGCGGTTGTCCTCGACGATGACCTTGCCGCGAGCGAGGACCATTTGCGGGTACCCCCTGACCGTGACCTGCTCGTACGGGCTATAGTCCACGTTCATGTGCAGGTTGTCCACAGTCAGGGCCATCTCTTTGTTTGGATCCCAGACCACCAGATCCGCATCCGAGCCCACAGCGACGGTGCCTTTCTGAGGGAACAGCCCGAACAACCTGGCGGGTTGCGTGGCCACGAGTTCCACAAATCTGTGGAGAGTGATGCGCCCAGCGTTCACACCCTCGTGGTATAGCAGAGGGACTCTGGTTTCCACGGCGGGCATACCATTGGGGATCTTGGTGAAATCGTCCCGACCGAGGTCCTTCTGCCCCACCAGCTTGAACGGACAGTGGTCGGTGCCTACGGTGTCCACGTTCCCCAAGGTGAGGGCTCTCCAGAGGACGTCCAGGTTCTTCCTTTCCCGCAGGGGAGGAGATAGCACGTACTTGGCCCCCTGGAAGCCAGGTTCGTCATATCTGTCGATATCGAGCAGCAGGTACTGTGGGCACGTTTCCACAAACACCGGCTGGCCGGCATCTCGAGCGCGTCGTGCGGCGCCGAGGGCGCCTTCGCAGCTGAGATGCACCACGTAAAGTGGCGCCTGGGCGATGGAAGCCAGGGTCACAGCGCGTTGAGTGGCCTCTTCCTCGAAGGACGCCGGCCGGCTGCGTGGATGCCATCGCGGCGCGGTCTTTCCTTCCGAGAGCAGCTTGCGGGCCATGAAGTCCACCAGCCACCCGTTTTCGCAGTGGACGTTGACCAGCCCGCCGATCTCCCTGGCTCGGAAAAACACCTGGAGCAACTCATCGTCCCTGAGTCTCTCCGGGTAGGCGAGATAGCACTTGAAGCTGGAGATACCTTGCCTCACCACGTCTTCCATCTCGGCCAGGACCTCCCGTCGAACATCCATTATGGAGACGTGAAGCCCATAGTCCACGACCACCTTGGAATCGGCCTTAGCGCGCCAGGCCTCGACTGCCTGCGCGAGAGTCCCTCCTGGCATTTGTTCGGCGTAGTCGATGATGGTGGTTGTGCCACCACAGGCCGCTGCCACCGTGCCCGTGTAGAAATCGTCGGACGACACCGTGTCCATGAACTCCAACTCCAGGTGCGTGTGCGGATCGACCGCACCTGGGAAGACGTACTTGCCGGTGACGTCAAGGACCCGATTCCCTCGGAGATCTTGTCCGATCATGGCGATGCTGCCGCCCTGGATGCCCACGTCCGCGAGGTAGATATCTGTGGCGGTGGCGACGGTGCCACCTTTCAGCACCATGTCCATCTGTGTGCCTCCCGCGTCAGGCTCCCGAATAGTTGCATCAGACGCGCAAGTTGCGCAACGGTACTTGGCGCAGAGTATAACATATCACCGAGTTGCTCACACGCGGGGACGCGAGACGGGACCGTCCACGACCGTTGATGGCGGTTCGGTTGGGCGACGTTAACTCGCATTCTGCACCGGAGTGTGCTACCGTCATCGGAAACTGCGGACGCGACATAGGCCTTCTGGTCCTCGGTGCGAGTCGCCGCAGCTGGACCGCCGAGGAAACCGCTCCCTCGCGTCCGTGCCCGTGGCCTGGCACGAACTACATCGTTCCAAGAGGTGATCATGGGAAAGGGAAGGAAGACTGCGGGGCAGGCAGTCGTGGAGGCACTGGTCTCGGAGAAGGTGGACACGGTCTTTGGCCTGGCTGGCTCGCATATCCACGCCATCAGCGATGCCCTCATCGATGCCGAGGGCATCAGGTTCGTGGTGTGTAAACACGAGAACAACGCTGCCCTGATGGCGGACACGTACGGACGTCTCACCGGTCGGCCGGGTGTGTGCCTGGTCACCGCCGGGCCCGGTGCCACGAATTCTATGACTGGGGTGGCGCAGGCGTATGCCGCTGCTTCCCCGGTGATTCACATCACCGTAACCGTGGCTAGGCGTGCCAGGAAGGGTGACTTCCACGGCCTCGACAGAGCGGGTTTCCTCCATCGAGCTTTCCGTGACGTCACCAAGTGGTCCGTGCGCGTGGATGAGGTGGAGGACATTCCCAGAATCATGGCGGAGGCGTTCTCCATCGCCACCAGTGGGCGACCGGGACCTGTCCACATCGATCTGCCAGTGGACCTCTTGGAGGAGCCGCCAGCTGAGGTGTGGAGCTATGATGGGACACCGGCGGGACCCAGTGCGGTGGACGAAGAGTTGGTGGATCGGCTGGCCGAGATGTTTGTGGCCGCGAAACGACCCATGATCTGCTCAGGGGTCGGCGTGCGCGCTTCGCGAGCGACAACTGAGTTGATCGAACTGGCCGAGTGCTTGGGGGCGGCCGTCACCTTTCCCCGTAACGCCGTTGGCATCTTTCCGACACTCCACGGGCTCTCCGCTGGCGCGTTCATGACCTATCCGCCGAACCCTTTCCCGCTCCAGTTGGTGGAGAAGGCAGACGCGCTACTCGTGGTGGGTATGCGCGCCCGCACGTCGGCCGCCGAGATTCTGGATCGGCACGCCCCTGAAGCGTACGCCTATCTGACACCTGAGGGGGAGGATGACCTGTCGGACCAAGCTGCCATCAGTGCCTCGGTGGACAGCGGCGTGTTGCTGGCAGGCCTCACAGCTCGACTGTCTCACGAGGACAGAACTCCCAGCAACTGGGCCGAACCGCAAATCGCAGAGGCTAGAGAGTTGTTGCGAAGCGGTCTGGACCAGGCGGTGGAGGGCTGTCGTGCACAGAAGCCCCTGCACTTTGGACTGGCCCTCAAGGAGCTCATTCCCCTCCTGGACGACGATGCCCTGGTTGTGGCCGACATCGGAAACCACGGAGTCTGGGCCTCCTGGTATTTCGAGCTGCACGGCAGGCAGACTTTCCTGGAACCCGGCACGTGGGGTGCCATGGGCTTCGCGTTGCCGGGCGCTATTGCGGGGAAGCTGGCCTTGCCAGACAGGCAGGTGGTGGGCATCACGGGAGATGGGGCGTTCTTGATGTCGTGCAGTGATTTCGGCACGGCGCTGGAGGCAGGCACCAAGATCGTGATGGTGGTTCTGAACGACCACCGGTATGGGATGATACACGCCCTTCAGACGCAGGACTATGGCCGCACCATCGGCACTGAGTTGAGAGGCCCTGATCTCGTGAAGCTCGCGGAGAGCTTCGGAGCCCTGGGTATCAGGGTGGAGAACGACTCAGAATTGAAGGGTGCCCTGACCACGGCTCTGAACGCTGGCTCTCCAGTCATTGTGGACGTGATCTGTGGGTACGACTTTGCTCATCCCGCACCTGAGGAGTGGCTGAAAGGCAGAAAGGCGTGAGGTGCACTCCGTCTGGACGATACGCCGACCAGGTGCTGAGTGCTCGCTTGGCACTCTGGCTGGAATGGCGCGGCCCAAGACCGGGCGTGGCCTCAGTTCTCAGCCAGTATTCCTTTCAGTAAGTCGAGGGCGCGGTCTATGTCTTCAGTGGTGTTGTAGAGATGCGGTGCGAAGCGGACTGCACCGATGCGCGGGGAGACCACCACTCCCTCCTCATTGAGGCGTCGGGCGACTCTAGCCTGGTCTTGTCCGGGAAATCTCGCGGTCACTATCGACGATTGCAGGCGGTCGGGCGCGGGCGTCACGAATTGAGCTCCCACGTTCGC
>JBAVWD010000605.1:0-13497 GCA_049697655.1 Anaerolineae bacterium
GACGGACACCGCGTCTGCGATCACAGCGTCTATCTCCCCCTCTGCTAGCACGCCGAGGGCTTCTGCCGGAGTGGGATACTGGTAGAGCTCAAACTCCATTCTCCTCAGCAGTTGTCTCGATTCCACGTCCCCCATGGAACCCCACTCCACTCCCACGCGTCGGCCCTGCAGGCCCTCCACGCTGGAGATGCTGCCTTCAGACTCGCGCACCACGAGCATCTGCCCGGCGTTGAAGTAGGAATGAGAATACGCCACATCCTCAGTCAGCCTCAAGTCGAAGGGTAGCGCCGAAAGGATTAGGTCCACCCTCTCCACTTGCAGTGCGTCGTACAGCCCGTCGAAGGAGATGATCACGAACTCAACATCCACGCCGAACCTGCGACCCAACTCGTGAGCCAAATCGATGTCATAGCCGACAAGGTTTCCCGCTTCGTCGATGTACTCGAAGGGTGGATAGCTGGCATCCACCGCCACTCGCATCACTCCGTCCCGCTGGATTCGCTCCCACGTCTCGTCTTTTGGCGGCTCGCCGGGGGTTAGCATGACCCAGAGTCCAGCTGACAACGTCAGGACCCCCAGCACAACTACCAGCGCCAGGCTCCAACGTCTGTGAATCATCCTGTCACGCATGGCGCCCGCCCATCAGCGTACCGGTTCCGCGAGCCAATCCGTAGCTCCACGGGCGTAGTTCTGAATCTCTAGATATATCGGCTTGACGATGAATGCTGACGTCACCAGCGTATAGTAGTCGCGGAAGTTCTTCTCCGGAACCGGCGTGCGAAAAGACCACACCGCGAAGGCCTCACACCACTCCCACTCCTTCGCTCTCTCGTAGGCCCGGATAGTGTAGAGTATGCGTTGGTAGGGGCGCACCCCCTTGGTCCACCGCGGATGGTCGTTCCATCCCCCTTCGGTGATCATGATTCTCTTGTCTCCGTCGCCGTTCCGAACCATTACCTCGCGGAGCAATTCTGCACGGGCGAAGTTGATCTTGTTGTCTGCGGGAGGATCGTCCGGAGGGTAGACATAACCGTAAGCATGGATGCTAAGGATGTCGAAGTACTCCTTAGCGCCAGCGTCATACATCCTTTGCAGGAAAATGAGATCGCTGAGACCCCATTCGTTGCCCTCTCGCGCCACGGTGGGCGCCAAGCCACCGCCCAGCACGTAGCAGTCTGGATTGGCCTCCTTCGCTCGACGATATGCCACTTTGAGTAGTTCGGTGTAAGCCTCAGGATCGACAGCGCGATAGCCCCACTCGAAGCTCAGGTTAGGCTCGTTCCAGATGATGAAGTACTCTATGCGTCCTTCGAAATGCTCCACAAAAGCATGGACGAAGTCGCCGTAGTCCTCGTAGTGCTCCTCATCGAGGTAGCGGAAGGTGGTGTCCTTGGGCCGCGCCCACTCGGGCACGAAATCCAGTCGCGCCACCACTCTGAGGCCCTGGTTGACGGCGTGGTCCACGACCATGTCTGCGTGTTGCCAGTCGAACTGGCCCTTGGTCGGTTCGATATAGCCCCAGGGGAAGTACTCAACTATCCACGAGGCTCCCATCTCCCGCACAAGTTGAAGCGTGCGCTGTATCTTCCACTCCTCCACCTCATCGGTCAGGCGGGTGTGCACTCCCATCTTCCCATTGACAGACTCCACCGCGCGCGGCGGGCCCATCATGATGATGGGTTTGGGCAGGGCACCGGCAACTGCCAGCACCGCGACCGCCACCAGAACGCGCAGAACGTGTCCGGCGAGCTCCCTCTTCCTGGTTGCCAACAGCTCTCTGATCATCTCCGTATGCACAAGGGAGGGAAGGGCAGATGGGCCCTATCCCTCCCACCGTAGACTCGGCTGCGCCTGTCGCCCTAAGTTCCTGCGAGCTTGCGGAGGATACCCTGAGCGGCCTTCCGGGCATCAGCGACGGCCTCGACAATGGTCGCCGGCCCACTGACAGCATCTCCAGCGGCAAACACCCCTTCGACAGAGGTCTCATTGGTCTCCGGGTCAACCTCGAAGGTGTGCCACCGGGTGGTCTTGAACCTGGAATCCTCGGCCAGCCAGGAGATGTCCGGTTCCTGGCTGATCGCCTGGATCATCATGTCGGCCTCGATAACGAATTCGGAGCCTTCGACGGGCACCGGACTGCGCCGGCCGCTCTCGTCCGGTTCGCCGAGTTCCATGCGCAGGCACTCGAGTCCGGTCATCTTGCCATCCCTGCCGAGAATGCGCTTAGGATTGGTGAGGAAATAGAAGACGATGCCCTCGTCCTCCGTCTCCGCAATCTCTGCCTCGTCGGCCGGCATCTGCTCCCTGGCCCGCCGGTACACGATGAAAGAATCCGCCCCCAGGCGACGGGCAGTCCTGACAGCGTCCATGGCCACGTTCCCGCCGCCGATCACCGCGGTCTTCTTCGCCACTTGGACATCCTTGCCCAGGTTCACGTCCCGCAGGAAGTCTATGGCGTGGACCACGCCTTGCAGGTCCTCCCCCTCGATGCCCATCCAACGCGGCTCGTGAGCTCCAATACCGATGAACACAGCATTGTACTCCTTCAGCAGTTCCAGAAGCTCGTTTTCTGAAGAGATGGGAGACTCCAGGCGCAATTCCAGCCCCAGGTCGAGTATCCTTTGCACATCCTGCTTGATCGCTTCTCGCGGCAGCCTATATGAGGGGATGCCTGCCCAGAGCATACCCCCTTCCAACCCGTGAGTCTCGAAGATGGTCACCGCGTGGCCTGCTTTGGCGCATTCCCAAGCCACAGTGAGCCCGGCAGGTCCCGAGCCGATGATGGCAACCTTCTTCCCCGTCGGCGCTCCGGCCTTCACCGTGACCTGACCATAGTCAGCAGCCGCCCTCTTGAGAAAGGCAATGGCCAAAGCGGTTCCCTTTTTCCCCAGTGTGCACTTACTCTCGCAGAAGTGCACACATACGCGGCCGCACGTGGCAGCCAAGGGATTGTATTCCAGGATTTGCGCGAGAGCCTTGTCGAAATCCCCCTGGGCTATGAAGTCTATGTACTCAGCTGGGCAACAGTGAAGAGGGCAGGCCTCGTTGCAGGGGTTCTTCTTGCAGGCCAGACACCTCTGCGCCTCGGCAATCGCTTCCTCCTTGGTGTAGCCCAGCGCTACTTCTTCGAAGTTGTGTATACGCTCGTCCGCATCTTGGACCTTCATCTTGATACGGTCGAGCTGTATCAGTTTCTTCTCAGACAAGATGACCCCCTAGCGTCGTATTGCCCACTCGAGCCTCCGCGGCGACCTTGCGCCGATGGTGATTATAGACAGGCGGTATTCCGTTGTCAATCGCTATCCTGTACGTGCGTGCCCACCGACCGGTGCCGCCCATTGCCGACATTTCGGGTGGGCGCCAACCAGAGACGCACCGTCCAGAGCAAGGCGTCGAGATCGAAAGGAGAGAGAAGCGCCCACTGCGGCTGCCAGCGAGGTGTCTATCACCGCTCAGACATCTGCACCAGATGTTCCGCCAGATACGGGTAGTATTCAAAAAGGCAGTCAAACGAGGCTGCTGTCCCTGGAGGGATGCGAGTGGGCCTGGCGTAGATGAATCCGGCGTTGGAGATCCTGCCGAACGAGTCATACAGCGAGACTACCACTCTGACATAGTACGGGGTCGTCAACCCATCATTCCTCAACGTGCCGACGACATGGTACAAGCCGTTCTCGTCGAGGCGCGCATAGCTGTGCACGAGCGTCAGGCCTTCCGTAGGTCGCGCCGTCGTCGGGCGAGCCGTTGCCCGCAGGCTGTATCTCTTCCATTCGCCCGGGTTCTGCCAGACGATCACAAAAGGGCTCCTCTGGCCCGGCGCCAGGAGGTCCAGCAGGGCAGAGCCTGTGACAGCCTCCAGCACATCACCAGAATCATCGTAGAAGGTGACGCGCACGCGTATCTCATCCACATGGTGAAGCATGTCATTATGGACTTCACCGACCAGATGTAGGTCCCCGAGGTCATCCACATAGTCATTGGTGCCCATGAGACCCAGTATGACCTCCGCCGGCTGAGGTAGGGGCGACGAGGCGGAAGGCGTGGCCAGAGGCACGCGCGTGGCCGAGGTGGTCGTATGGGCGTCGGTGGACATGGTCAGCCTCATCAGAGGCAAGCGCAACCAGGAATAGGTCTCGACCCGCACGCCCACCGGGCTGGACTCGGCCTGTCCGTCAAAAGTGGTGATAAAGTAGCGGTACGTCGTCGATGGTCTCAGACCGAGGTCGGTGTGCCTTGCACCGCGCACGCTGGTCCTCAGGGCATACATGCGGTATCCCGATCCCTGGTCCCAGTATACACGGTAGATGCTGCCGCTGGCTCCCGGCGGCGCCTCCCATGCCAGATCGATTTGATCTCCTCCCACGCCCGCTACCAGGAGGCCCGACGGGGGAACGGGCCTGGACCCAGCAGGCGGCTCAATCGCAGCGGCAGACGCGTCTGGCGTGCCGGTGGCCGTGGGAATCAGGGTGGGGCTTGCTGTCGGCGTGCTTGTGCTGGTGTGAGTGCTCGTGGGAGTAGGGCACGGAGTGATCGTGCTCGTAGCTGTGTTCGTTGGGGACGCAGTACTAGTACTGGTGCGGCTGATCGTCGGAGAGGGCGTGCTGGTGTGCGTGGACGTGGGTGTCCCCGTTGGCGTGCTGCTTGACGTGGGAGTGATCGTAAACGAAGGGGTCGCTGCCACCAGTACTGTCGGAGTGGGGCTAGGGGTAGCGGTGTGCGTATAGGTTGCGGTGGCCGTTGATGTTGAAGTGCTGGTACTACTCGGCGTGGCAGTGGCCGATTGTGTGGCAGTGGGACTGGCTGTGGATGTGGGCGTGCTCGTCGGAGTCAGGCTCGGAGTCACGGGCGGTGCAGTCGCGGTAGCACCGACGTAGGGCGAGGGGGTCACGGTCTGGACCTCCGGGGACGTGGTCTCCGTCGGCCGAGCCGTGGTGGAGGTGGGCGTAGGAGTGAACGTCGGGACAATGCCAGGTGTGGATGAAGGCGTGTCGGAAGCGCGTGGTGTCTCTGAAGCTGGAGCACCGAGTGTTGGGGATGGTGCGACGCTGGGGACGACGGGGATCCCCACAGGACCGCCGGGGGGTACCGTGTAGATCACCAGGGCAATGAACGCGCCAAACACGAAGAAGTTGAGGATGGCGAGTGCGACGATGACGGTCACCCACGACTCTGAGCTCAGCTTCCTCATAGCACGTCACGTTCGACCAGTTCTCTCCTGCTCATCTCAACGAGCCGACGTGTGAGTGCGACAAGGGGACCAATCAGGGTGATCACTTCCCTCCAGGGGATATCCCTCGCAGACAGACCGCTTCCTCGCCTCCATCGGCGTAGAAGCGCGACTGCGGCTATTGCCCCCAGAGAAGCCCCCAGCACGATCCCCACCATGATAGCGGGGCTCCAACCCCTTCTCTCCATCGCTCACCTCCCTTTCCTGAGGCACCGCAGCGCCCCCTTCAGTCCCTCGGTGGCCGCAACTGCCAACAGGAAAGGCTGGACGGTCAATGACGCGACCAGCTTCGTCGCCTTCTCCGCCTGCACCGTTTTCTGCCGCACCCGACACAGTGAGGACCGTATGGGGGACTTGAAGCGACGTAGGTATCTAATAGCATAGAAAGGAATGACCAGCAACGGGAGCACGAGTACCACAGCCTCGGCGACCAGGATTATCAGAGCCACATCCCGTAGAACTTCGACTGCCTCGAGTGACATCGTCCCCGTCCTCCCAAACGCCATGCGCCGAGTATTGTACACACGTTGACTTGCACAGTCAACTACTGGCTCATTGCCAAGCGGCGCGGGTTCTGCTATAATCTATGTGTTCCGGTGATACTACCATATGAGGGAGAAGCCAGCCGTGAAGTGTCCGAACTGCGGAGCCAGCTTCAGGGGTGGCCGTGGCAGATGCCCCGCCTGTGGCTACAGAGTGGAGGTTAAGCAACTCACGCGGCGCTGCCCTAATTGCAGGGCCAGGGTTGCCGAAGGCGCGAAGACATGTCTGATGTGTGGCGCTTCCCTCCAAGGCGGGAGAAGTCTCCTCCCGCAGGTATCCCTGTCCATGGTTCCTCCTGCCCCTCTGCTCGGTGCTGCGCTCGGGATCCTGTTGCTGGTCTCATTGTGGTTCATCAAGCCGTGGAGAGCGATCCAGTTGGGCATCTACCGCACGCCCACTCCCACGATGACGTTCACCGCCACTCCCACCTTCACACCTACTGCAACATCCACCTCGACCGCGGCTCCCACCGGGACCGCCACGCCGCAGGTCACTACGTACATCGTGCGCAGCGGAGATACCTTGAGCCTCATCGCCGCCCAGTTCGGCGTGACGGTGGACGCCATCATGGCCGCCAACGGCCTGACTGACCACATGATCACGGTCGGCCAGACGTTGCTCATCCCGGTGGAACCAGCCTCGGCCGGCGCGGGCGCTGAGGTCTCCGAGACTGCCAGTGCAGCCGGCACGCCCGAGCCGGAGAGGATGACCTATGTGGTGCAAGCTGGAGACAACCTGTCGGACATCGCCCAGCGCTTCAACATCTCGCTGGAAGCCCTGATGGAAGCCAATGGCATAGAGAACCCCGACGCCATATCTGAGGGGCAGACGTTGATCATACCCGGACGTGTCTCCTCCGCGGAGACACCCGGGATCGGAGGTCCTCCTACCCCCACGGTCTCATCACTGCTCGTCTATCCCGCGCCCCTGCTGCTCGGGCCTCCGGACGGATGGGAGTTTCGCGAGGAGGAGGCCGAGCTGCCGATACTACTCAATTGGCTTTCTGTGGGTCTGTTGGGCGACGATGAATGGTATTCCGTCTCGGTGACCCATGCGCAAACAGAGGGAGCGGAAGAGCAAGGAGTAACGGAGTTCACCAAGGCCAACTCATACCGAGTGCCTCTCGAGTTGCGGCCGCCGCTGGACGCTGGGTCCCCCGTCGTCGAGTGGCAGGTTTCCGTCGTGCGCCTCGTGGAGAACGAGGGCGAGGACGCTCCCGACGTGGTGCCGATTGGGCGGGAGAGCGAGAGGCGCTCCTTTTACTGGTACTAACCTACCTTCCACCTATCGTCATCCCTTGAACCGTCATCGTCGGTAGTCCGATAGAGTCCACGATGGGGATGAAGCGCAGGTTATCAGCCACGTCAGAGCCATTGCCTAGCATCTCCGGCACGTTGCCTGCTACGATGCCACCTGTAACAGGCTGATAACCTCGACTCTTTCCACCGGCCCAAACCGAGTACCCGCCATTAATGGGATCGATGCCTCCCGTGAGCATGGTTAGTCACGTACAGGTCGCCACAGAAAACTCGAATGCCTGCACCATGCTGCCTGCCGCGCACAGCTTCCTCCAGCTTCGAGTCCTCCAAGCCCAGGTTGTTGATGGAAAGATCCTCCAGGCAGATCTCCGCCAAGTCGGGGCCCTATGCTAGAGCATCGGAGAGGACCGCGCGGGAGAGGCTCTCGCCCGCTGCTTGTGTGGAATCCATCTGACTGTCCGCATGTAGACTGACAACGGACTGTCGAGGCTGACACAGCAAGAGACATCGCCTCAACCTGGCGATGCTCTTCACCGAATCAGTCTTGCTCGAATGAAAGGCGTGAGTTGCGCCTATCCTCCGGTCTCGGAGCTTGCCTGGTGAAGGCGCCGATAGAGCCTCGCCTTTCTCCGAGCTGCGTTCCTCTTGTGCAGCACGCCCTTCTGGGTAGCCCTGTCCAACGCACTGGCGGCCAATTGCACGACAGAAGTCGCGTCCTCTGACCTCCCTTGGTCGATGAGCCTGTTGGCGCGCTTGATGTACGTTCGAGCGCGAGAACGGTAGACCCGGTTGTGGAGTCTCCTCTTCTCGCCCTGTCTGAGTCTCTTCTTCGCAGACGCTGTAGCTGGCAATCCGTATACTCCTTTCGGGGTTTGTGTCGATAATGTAATCATACATCCTCTGCGATGGTTTGTCCAGCTTTACATCGGTCCAAGACGATGGTATAATGTACCGTGTTCTGGAGCGTTGACTACTCGGAGGCGCTGCACGGTGGTGAAGGAGATGCAACTCGATACCCTCACGTTGAGGTACTGGCAGGATTTCGAGTTGGCAACTGGAGACCTGGAGTATCTGTCGGAACTGCTCATCGAGGAGGAAGCTCCGCTGACGGTCGAGGATCTTGCCCGACGGTTGATGCAGAAACGCGTTGACGACGAGAAGGCCGTTTGGGAAGAGAGGGAAGCAAAGGGCCGGGTCTATCAGCCCCGTGAGGCGTATGCAGATGGTGATCGCCTCGTCTTCTCTGTGCTGGGAGATGCAGCGGGGACTGTTCTGGGCGTGCGCTCGGGACGGAATCCTGAATACGAGCCTTTCCAGGTTATCAGGGTGAGAATGGACGGAGATGATGACGTTAGGGAATTCGCCTCCAATCTCTCTCGTCCCCATGCGCTGAACTTCATTCAGAGCGATCAGGGTCAAGACTTCACTCTGGATGACTTGGACGTCGTTGCCGCGACTCTGTTCGACAGGTATGGGCAGTTCGTGACCCCATTGTTGGTGGCCGGCCTGCGCGAGAGCACGGAGTTTGTCAACTTCGGCGACGAGTGGTTTCTGAAAGGGTTCCTGCTGCCTATTGAGGAAGGCCATCTCAACCTGGCTGAAGCAGTCTTGGATCTGGCGACCGGCTTCTCTGGGGCGCAGGATATACTGGGTGTGCTCGAGATGCCAGCTGACACCAGCCAGGCCGTGCAGATGTTCTCCCTCAATCATGCCCTGGCATCTGATAGTGATGGTAGGTTCAAGTTCGCTGGAACCAAGCGGGTGACGGAATGGTGCCTTCCCCGCGTTGCAGAAGCGAAGGCCTTGCGCTTCGAACGGGGACCGGCAAGCATTTCCCTCGACCACATACTCGACGACGTGGTCGAGATAGTATCACATAGCGCCTCCGAACCCGCACCCAATGCCGATGTACAGACGTGGTCTCACGTGCTGACCTTCTATGACTGGTACTGGGGCCACCTGCCGTACGATGTGCGCGCCAAGTCCCTTCTCGTTGAGCCGCTTCTCGAGGATCAATCGTGCACCAGATTGCACTTGCGTCCTTCAGCGGGCGGTGATCCTTTCCCCCTAGTGGTGTACTACCCGTCGGATCGCCAGTTGGGATGGTGGGGAAGCGCAGAACTGAGAGGTTTCTTCGAAAGCCACGAGCTTGCACCAGGGGCGACAATAAGGGTTCGGCGCACCAGTTCTTCGGACACTATGGGGATCTACGAGATTGACTACCTCCCGGGGCCGACCTCCAAGATGGAGATGCTGGACTACGAAGAGGGCGGGCAGCCCGTCTTTCGCAGGCTCAGTCTCAGATGCCATGTGGACGAAGAGATGAGTTTGCCCCGATCACGCTTCAGCGCCCTCGAGGCACTCAGCCTCCTGGACGAGAGCAAGCGGCGAGGGACCTCGCTGCTGCTGAAGACCGCCTTCCAGCGGGTCGCGGAGAAGCTCTTGCGCGGACTGGGAATAGTCCACCGGGCGAACTTCAGCGATCTCTACGTAGCCACCAACATCGAGAGGCCCTTGCCCGCTACCATCCTGGAAGCCATCTTCCGGCAAGAAGTGCATCCATGCTTCTACATCGATGTAGACGGCTACTACGTGCATGACCCCGCCAAGAGTGATGCGCTGGTCAACAGGGCCAGGCTGACGTGGAGTGAGGCCATCTTGGACTCACGGAGTCCGAAGCCTTAGAGAGGAGGCACTAGTGGCGAGGTTGGTGCATCCTGACATCAACACCAAGTTCGGCATCGACTACAGCTGGTGGACGGATGAAGGCCACGATATTCGAGTCCTGATCCGCGAGCAACTCTGCCCCGAGTGCGGTGCCAAGTTCCGGGACTACTCGGATACTCCGGACATTGACTGGGTGGACCCCAGCACGGGAGAGGTCACCGTGGTGGATGGGCTCAGGTACTGTTTGCGCGAGTGCTGCAGCCGGAGGGGCGACTACGTGACTCGTGCTACTCCATTAGCCACTGCGGTCTTCAGGATCCTGGTAGCGGACGGCGACACCCCCATGTCGGCCGCGGAGATTCACGAGAGAATCGGCAAGAGTGATCCCAAGACCGTGCTACGAATCCTACTGGGGCAGGATATGCGAACACACTATGGTGTTAGGCCCATCCTGGAATAGCGAACGGGGTCGTGTGACCGGGAGCCGCAGCGTTTCGTCTGACTAGCGAACAGCGGCTCCCTTTTATGCATCATGACTAGGAGAAGACGTGCTCCGGTACCGCCACACCCAGTGTCTGGATTCTTTTCAAGAAGAGCGGTCGCAAGCCCGTGGGACGCAGTGCATACCCAGACCCAGTCTGCCCCTTCTCGACCATTTCGCTTTTGGAGTAAGCAAAGATATCGCGGAGGACGTACCCACCCTCCTCTGGCTCGGCCACTTCCGTCACACTGATCACCACCGAACCACCATCCCGCGCCTTTCCCAACTGAACGACGAGTTGAAGTGCAGTAGACAGAATCCGTCTGGCGAGTGTCGGGTCCGAGCCGTCCCCGTGCACGGTCACCAGATTCTCCAGGCCGAGAAGTGCCTCCCTGGGGGATTCAGCGACCATGGAGAACAAAACACCGTCCGTGGCAAGCAGAAGCTGCAACAGAAGTACAGCCTCCGCGCCTTGCACTTGATCGAGAACCAAACCCATGGGGTGCATCTTGGGCACCAGTGTGAGAAGATAGCACCGGGTGATGCCGGGCCCTCCGTCTTCTCGCATCGGGTGGGCTCTGAGAGAAGTGATCCCAGCTCGTTCCAGGGACGGTTCGTCGGGATTCTGGATAGCGAGGATCTGCCCGTCGCCAGCCATGTGGGCAACAAGGCCGTGGAGAAGCTCTCTCTTCCCGCTTCCTGGCGGGCCGCAGACACCGAGATTCAACCTGGCCGCGAGGCATATCGCCAGGAACTCGAGAGCACGGACTGTGAGAATGCCCCTTCGGACCAGACTGTCGGCGTCAAGCGAGCTCGTGTGCGAAGGCTGGCGTTCGCCAACACCACTCCGGTGCGCGATCACACCCAACTCTAACACAACTGCATGGAACGCGCAATGTCACGAGACGAACCTCAGTCCGAGCTTCCGTTCCGACCTTCGAGCCAGGCGTACTAGGACTGACCTATGGATGAGGAACGCAAGACTCAACTGGCTCGCGCTGCCGCAATGGTGGTTGGGGCATTTGTCCTAAGTCGGGTTCTCGGCCTGGGTCGGGAGATCATCATCGGCAGGGAGTTCGGGACGACGCGGGAGCTGGATGCGTATCTGGCTGCGTTCCGCATCCCCGACTTGATCTTCCAGTTGATAGCGGGTGGCGCTCTGGGCTCCGCGTTTATCCCCACTTTCACCACTTATCTGGCGCGCAGCCGCGAGACGGATGCCTGGCGCCTCGCCAGTTCCATCGTGAATCTAGTGCTGGCGGTCCTTACCGCATCTGCCGTCCTCGCTGCGCTGTTGGCGCCATGGCTGGTGCGCAGCATGACCCCCGGTTTCACCGCCGAGGAACAGGCACTGACGGTGCAACTGATGCGCGCGATGCTGGTGTCGCCTATAGTCTTCGGCCTCAGCGGCGTGGTAATGGGCATCCTCAACTCCTACCAGCATTTTCTCCTGCCTGCCCTGGCGCCGGCGGTCTACAACCTCTGCATCATTGGTGGAGCCGCCCTCCTCGCTCCGAGGATGGGCGTGTTCGGACTGGCAGCTGGCGTCGTAGCTGGTTCTTTCATGCACTTGGCGATCCAGATTCCACAGCTTGCGCGCCAAGGT
The DNA here is from genome assembly GCA_049697655.1 of Anaerolineae bacterium. GTDB lineage: Bacteria > Chloroflexota > Anaerolineae > UBA7937 > B3-Chlor > JAUVXJ01. The sequence continues at coordinate 11,784 of JBAVWD010000605.1, forward strand.
GCGTCTTATCGACCAGTGATCGATCTGGCCCATCCAGGCGTGCGTGAGGTCGGGCGCTTGATGCTACCCCGGGTACTCGGTCTAGCAACAGTGCAGGTCAATTTCTTGGTGAACACGTTCCTGGCGTCCAGGCTCGTCGAGGGCAGTGTGGCGGCGCTCAACTATGCCTGGCTGCTGATGCTACTGCCACAGGGCATCTTCGCCATGGGGATTGCCACTGCGGCGTTCCCCACATTCTCTGATCTCGCAGCCAGGGGAAGAAGAGAGGAGCTTCGCTCCACGTTGTCCGCCACCCTTCGGCTTATACTATTCCTGTCCATTCCATCTGCTGTGGCCTTGATCACACTGCGCGAGCCGCTGGTTCGATTGCTGCTCGAGAGAGGTCGCTTTGACCCGTCATCCACCCAGGCGGTTGCCTGGGCACTCCAGTTCTATGCCCTGGGACTGGTGGCGCATTCCGCGCTGGAAATCCTCACGCGCGGCTTCTACTCCATGCACGACACCCGCACGCCGGTGACCATAGGTATCGGTGCCATGATTCTTAACATCATACTCAGCTTGGTCTTGATCCAACCCTTGCGGCACGGGGGCCTGGCACTTGCCAACTCGTTGGCCACCATCGTCGAGACACTGCTCCTGCTGATGATTATCCGTGGTCGGCTGGGCGGCTTTGACAACAGCACACTGGTGCGCTCGGCGGCGAAGACAGGGTTGGCTGCCGCGGTGATGGGTTTCGCAATCCTCTGGTTCACGACATGGACCGCAACGAGTTCCACCTTGCTTCAAGCCGGTGGCGCGGTGATCCTGGGAGGTTTTGTCTTCCTGGCCGTCTCCCTCACGACCCGCTCAGAGGAGCTGCGCGCCCTGAGGTCGGTTGTAAAGAGAAAGAGCGCGCCAAGCCCCAGGCAGTGACCCAGGGTGGGTCGGTGGTCGCTTTGCTTCTCTGGGGATGCTTCGGGCGGGTAGGGGCTGGGGTCAGGCTCGTGGCGCGCGGTGCCGTTGGGAGTCAGCAAGGCTTTCAGGATCATCGAAGCGGCTGCTTTGTCCAGCGGTTCGTTGTTGTTGCCGCACTTGGGACTGTGGATGCAGGAAGGACAGCCTGTCTCACAAGGGCATTCCTCAACCGTACGGAGCGTGGCTTCCCACAACTCGCGCAGCAATTCGAAGCCCTTCTCGGAGATGCCGACCCCTCCCGGGAATCCGTCGTAGAGGAAGACCTGCGGCCTCCGGGTTACAGGGTGGTGCGGAGTGGAGAGGCCGCCAATATCCTGCCTGTCGCACATGGCAAACAGAGGCAAGATGCCTATTGCGGCGTGCTCAACCGCGTGCAAGCCGCCCTGGAAGTCGAGCCCCTCACGGCGGACGCGCTCCTCAGCCGCAGGAGGCACGTCAAACCAGAGAGCTGAGGTGACGAACGATCGCGGCGGCAGGTCCAGGTCCTGCTCATCCAACACGACATCGGAGAAGAGTTGCTTCCTCCTGAACCCCACTACCTGTTCCGTTACTTCGACCTGGCCATAGCAGGCAAGCGTCTTGCCCAGTCGCTCCTGACGCGAGCAGCTGACTATGGATAGCTCGCTGGTCTCTCGCGGTTGTGTGTAGTACTGCGACTCCACCAGCCGTGCTCGAGCCACACGGGCCCGAAGATCTAGCTCCGAGATCACATAGCACTCGCCCTGGTGCAGGTAGACCGCCCCAGGATGGATACGTCGGA
>JBAVWD010000606.1:0-2433 GCA_049697655.1 Anaerolineae bacterium
TGGAGCGACTCATCTCAAGCTTCCGCTATGAAGACCGGGTCTCTGCCCTGAAGTTATCCCTGTGGCAGTTGAGCCAGGGGAAAGGACAGCAACTGAGTCTCTTCCCCACCCGCACGCTACGCCAGGGGAGGATAGACCGCGCTCTGTCCAACATCGTGGGCAAGTATGGGGCCCATTGCTTCCTCCAGGCGAGGTTGCTCGACCTTCAGGCCGCCTTGCCCGAGAGGAGGTTCGCCCTGCTGCACCATGAACCATCAACTGAGCGTTTCCCGCCCAAGAGAGACCATGAGCAGGCTGTACCAACCAGCACCAAGTATCGAGTCCACGAGTGGCGCTAGGGGCGAGCCCCTGGCCTTTGAATGGAGGGGTGAGGTCCACCGCGTGCTCCACCTGGGCAACCGCTGGCGGGTTCACCTGGACTGGTGGCGGGTGGAGATCTGGCGCGAATACTTCCAGGTGGAGGTGCACACCGGCTTCACCTGCGTCATCTACCGTGACCTCCTCACCGGTGAATGGTATCTGGAGCGGATCTATGACTAGGCCGGGGCGCATCCTGAGTGGGCCGCAGGCCTGTATCGAAGGACGCCCCGGCGCAGAGGATTCCCACGCAAGGTGCACTATCGGAGTCCCGTAGGGACTTTGTGATCCCAGCGCTGGTGTTTTTTCCCGGCGCTTCCCGGCTTACTCAGCTCTGCCGCGAGGGTCCAAATTGCCGTGACCACACGCACGAGACACACAAGGATCGCCAGGGAATAGAATTCCCTGGCTCAAGATATCAAGTCCCACAGGGACTTCGTTAATTGTAGCGTGGAAATGAATTTCCACGCGATTCCTGCTGGCCTTAGCTCAGAGATTCAACATGTCCGACTACGTAGAACTACACTGCCACACCAACTACTCCCTGCTCGACGGAGCCTCCCACCCGGAGGAACTCCTCGACCGGGCTTTGGAGCTAGGCATGGGCCGCCTGGCCGTCACCGACCACGACGGCCTGTACGGCGCGGTGCGCTTCTATCAGGGCGCCCTTCAACGAGGCCTCAAACCCATCATCGGGGCGGAATTGACTCTGGACGGTGGTTACCACCTCGTTCTCCTCGCCGAGAACAACGAGGGCTACTCCAACCTCTCCCGCCTGATCAGCCACGCCCAACTGAACCACAGCAAGGGCCAGGCCGCTCTCTCTTTCCCGACCCTGGCCCGGCACAAGGAGGGCCTGATCTGCCTCTCGGCCTGCTCCCGAGGGGAGATCGCCTCCCATCTCCTGGCCCATCGTAGTCAAGAGGCCCTGGAAGCGGCCAGGAGACACCTCCACGTCTTCGGCCGCGACCACTTCTTCTTGGAGCTGCAACACCACCTCCTGGAGGAGGATCAGCGGCTGGTCAGAACGCTGCTGGAGCTGGCCGAGCACCTGGGGGTGCAGTACGTAGCCACCAACGACGTGCATTACGCCCGCCGGGAAGGACACCGCCTGCACGACGTGCTGACCTGTATCGCCAACCACACCACCCTGGACGAGGCGGGAAGCCTCCTGCGGGCCAACTCGGAGTACTACCTCAAGTCCCCCGAGGAGATGGAGGATCTCTTCTCCCCCCTGCCCCAGGCCATCTCCAACACCAGGGTTATCGCCGAACGGTGCGAGGTGGATCTTAACTTCTCCGCCCACCGCCTGCCTCCCTTCGAGCTGCCCTCTGGGGAGAAGGCCGGGAGCTACCTGCGGCGTCTCTGCCTCCTGGGAGTGGAGAGGAAGTACAAACCCGTTACGGAAAGGGTCCGCAGTCAGATGAACCACGAACTGGAGGTCATCGGCCGCACCCGTCTGGAAGAGTACTTCCTCATCGTGTGGGACATCTGCCGCTACGCCCACGAAAGGGGCATCCCCGCCCAGGGGAGAGGCTCCGCCGCCAACTCCCTGGTGGCCTACGTCCTGGACATCACCCGGGTGGACCCCATCGCCCACAACCTGCTCTTCGAGCGTTTCCTCAGTGAGGAGGCCAACACCATGCCCGACATCGACGTGGACTTCTCCACCGACCACCGGGAGGAGGTGATCCAGTACGTCTACGACAAGTACGGCGAGGAACATACGGCCATGGTCAGCAACGTGGTCACCTTCCGTGCCCGGAGCGCCGTGCGGGACGTGGGCAAGGCGCTGGGCTTCCCCTTGCCCCTCGTGGACCAGGTAGCCAAGGCCCTGGACACCAGGAGGGCCTCCCAGGTGGAGGAAGAGTTGCAAATGGTGAACCGCCTCGCCGAGAAGACAACCCACCTTCCCTGGCGGCAACTGCTCGAGCTCTGCCGGGAGATCGACTCCTTCCCCCGCCACCTGAGCATCCATGTGGGCGGGATGATCATCACCGCCAGGCCCCTGGTGGAGATCGCCCCCCTGGAGCGGGCCACCATGCCCGGAAGGGTGGTGGTGCAGTTCAACAAGGA
>JBAVWD010000607.1:0-4405 GCA_049697655.1 Anaerolineae bacterium
GGGTGAGCACACCGTCCTCGAAGGAGGCTTCGGCCTTGTCCGGCTCCAGTCCCTCCGGCAGCACCACAGAGCGGGAGAAGGAGCCGTAGCGTCGCTCGCGGCGGATGTAGTTCTCCTCCTTGACCTCTTCCTCTTCTTTGCTCTGGCCCGAGATGGTCAGAGTGTTGCCGGTGATGCTGATGTCGATCTCCTCTGGCTTGATTCCAGGCACCGATGACTTGATGACCATGGCGTCCTCAGTCTGGTACATGTCCAGCGCCAGCGTGCCCTCCAGAGCAGGTGCCCACTCCCGGGGGCGGCGACCGACGAAGCTGTCTTCGAAGAGTCGATCCATGGCCTCTCGCAGAGTCATAAAGTCACGCCAGGGTTCCCAACGTACGATGCTCATGCTCCATACTCCTTTCTGTTTTCCTTTTCGTTCTGCTCGCGCAGACCCATCTACCGTTAGCATAACATCTTTTTGGAGGCTTGTCAAGTATCCTACAATGATTTAGTCAAGTATCATCACTGTTGACTTGACGGAACTGTCAGAAAAAGGTATAATAACACTAGCTGCACAACAACTGACGGGGGTTCTGGGCTAGGAGGAGCATGGAATATAAGGACTACTATAAGATCCTGGGTGTGGACAAAAAGGCCAGCGAGAAGGAGATCAAGAAGGCGTACCGCAAGCTGGCCCGCAAGTGCCATCCTGACGTCAACCCAGGGGACGACTCCGCCGAGGACCGCTTCAAGGAGATTAACGAGGCTCACGAGGTCCTTAGCGACCCAGACAAGCGGAAGAAGTACGACCAACTGGGCGCCAGTTGGCGGCAGTATCAGCACACGGGCGGCCAGCCCGGCGGCTTCGATTGGAGCCAGTGGACTACGCAGCCCGGTGGTGGCCGGGTGCACGTGGAGTACGCCGACCTCAGCGATCTCTTTGGCGGGGGCGGCGGCTTCTCCGACTTTTTCAGCGCCATCTTCGGCGGTGCGGGCCGGGGAGGTTCCACGAGCTGGAGAACGCAGGGACAGCCCTATGCGACTCCAGGTCAGGACTACGAGCAGGAGGTCGAGATCACCCTGGAGGAGGCCTTCTCTGGCACCACCAGGGTCATGGAGAAGGATGGACGGCGTCTGGAGATCAAGATCCCTGCTGGAGTGCAGACTGGGTCCCGGGTGCGCATGAGAGGCGAGGGAGGCGGAAGCCACGGCGGGGGTGGCAAGGGCGACCTCTACCTGAAGGTGAAGGTCTTGCCCCATGACACCATCGAGCGGCGGGGCGATGATCTGTACTGCGACGTCCCCGTGGATCTGTACACCGCCGTGCTGGGCGGCGAGGTGCGAGTGCCTACCCTCAAGGGTGGGGCCATGCTCAAGATCCCCCCAGAGACGCAAGGCGGGAAGACCTTCCGGCTGAAGGGGCAGGGTATGCCTCACCTCAAGGATGCCCAGAAACATGGCGATCTCTACGCCAAGGTAAGCGTTCAGGTGCCGGAGAAGCTGAGCGACAAGGAGAAACAACTCTTCACGGAGCTGGCCGACATGCGATAGGCCGGGGCTCCCTACGGAGATGAGTGTGTAACCTGGCCAGGAGGTAGGACTAGTGGCAAACGAGGATTCTTTATACGATGCGCCCTGCTACGTGATCAGCGTGGCTGCCAGAATGGTGGAACTGCACCCGCAGACGCTGCGCTACTACGAGCGCGTGGGCCTCATCGAGCCTCAGCGTTCCGGAGGCAATCGACGCCTCTACTCTCCCCGTGACATTGAGCATGTACGGGCGATAATGAGGTTGGTGGATGAACTGGGCGTCAATCTCGCGGGAGTGGAGGTAGTCTTGCACATGAGGCGGAGGATGGAAGAGATGCAGGCAGAAATGGATCGCACCCGTGCTGAGTTCGAGGCGGAGATCGCACGCCTGCGCAGCCTGCTGGATGACATGAGTTGAGGCCATTCGTCTTGGAGGAGACTTACAGAATATGGACTTGAACAAACTTACGGAGAAGGCTCAAGGGGCGGTGGTGGCCGCTCAGGAGCTGGCCCGAAGTCACAACCACAGCGAGATACAACCGGAACACCTGCTCTTGGCTCTGGTGAGCCAGGAGGGCGGTATAACACCGCAAATCCTGCGCAAGCTGGAGGTGGACCCCGTCCTGGTCAGGCAGAGGCTGGAAGAAGAGCTGGGCAGGATGCCCCAGGTGCATGGGGCAAGCTCGCAGGTATACGTGTCCTCGCGCTTGCAGCAGGTTTTCGACGTGGCCATGGAGGAGGCCGGGCGCCTGCGAGATGAGTACGTATCCACGGAGCATCTGCTCCTGGGGCTGGCCGATGGCCGAGCCAAGGGCGCTGCCCATAAGATCCTGACGGACCTGGGTGTCACCAAGGAGGCCATCTACCAGGTGCTGACCAGCATCCGCGGCTCGCAGCGGGTGACCGACGCCAACCCCGAGGGGAAGTACCAGGCGCTGGAGAAGTACAGCCGCGACCTGACTCAGCTGGCGAGGCAGGGGAAGCTGGACCCGGTGATCGGTCGCGACGAGGAGATTCGCCGCGTGATCCAGGTCCTCTCCCGGCGCACCAAGAACAACCCGGTGCTCATCGGTGACCCCGGAGTCGGGAAAACCGCCATCGTGGAGGGTCTGGCGCAGCGTGTGGTGCGGGGCGACGTGCCCGAAGGGCTCAAGAACAAGCAAGTAGTGGCCCTCGACCTGGGCGCCGTCATCGCCGGCGCCAAGTTCCGGGGGGAGTTCGAGGAGCGACTCAAGGCGGTGCTCAACGAGGTAACCGAATCCCAGGGGCAAATCATCCTCTTCATCGACGAGTTACACACGGTGGTGGGCGCGGGCGCCGCTCAGGGGGCCATGGACGCCAGCAATATGCTGAAGCCCATGCTGGCCCGGGGGGAGCTGCATGCCATCGGCGCCACGACCATCGACGAGTACCGCCAGTACATCGAGAAGGACGCCGCCTTGGAGCGACGCTTCCAGCCCATTCTCATCGGCGAGCCGTCGGTGGAGGAGACCATCTCCATCCTGCGGGGCCTCAAGGAGAAATACGAGGTGCACCACGGCGTGCGCATCCAGGATTCGGCGGTCATTGCGGCGGCCACGCTCTCCGACCGGTACATCAGCGATCGTTTCCTGCCGGACAAGGCCATCGACCTGATCGACGAGGCGGCCTCCCGTCTTCGTATGGAGATCGACAGCAAGCCTGCTGAGCTGGATGAGATCGACCGCAAGATTATGCAACTGGAGATCGAGCGGGAGGCCCTCAAGAAGGAGAAGGATGAGGCCTCCAAGGAGCGGCTGGAGCGGATCGAGAAGGACCTGGCGGAGCTCCAGGAGGAGAGCAACCGCATGAGGGCGCACTGGCAACTGGAGCGAGACGCCATCCAGGCCATACGCCGGCAGAAGGAGCAGATCGAGCAGACGAAGTTGCAGGTAGAGCAGGCGGAGCGCCAGGCGAACCTGGAGCAGGCCGCACGGCTGCGCTATGGCCAGCTTACCGAACTGGAGACCCAGCTCAAGGTGGGCGAGGCTCGCCTACGAGAGCTCCAGGCCGACCAGCGTATGCTGAAGGAGGAAGTGGACGCCGAGGACATCGCGGAAGTGGTGTCCAAGTGGACCCGCATCCCCATCTCCAAGCTGATGGAGGGTGAGGTGGAGAAACTGCTCAAGATGGAGGATCGGCTCCACCTGCGGGTCATCGGTCAGGATGAGGCTATCGTGGCCGTGGCCAACGCCGTACGACGGGCGCGGGCTGGGCTACAGGACCCCAACCGGCCCATCGGCAGCTTCATCTTCCTGGGCCCGACCGGCGTTGGCAAGACGGAACTGGGCAGAGCACTGGCCGAGTTCCTGTTCGACGACGAGGAGAACATGGTCCGGCTGGACATGTCGGAGTATCAGGAGCGCCACACCGTGGCCCGGCTGATCGGCGCACCTCCCGGCTACATCGGCTACGAGGAAGGCGGACAGCTCACGGAGGCGGTGCGCAGGAAGCCCTACTCCGTGATCCTCTTCGACGAGATAGAGAAGGCCCATCCGGAGGTGTTCAACGTTTTGCTCCAGATTCTGGACGAGGGGCGGCTGACCGATGGCCACGGCCGGGTGGTCAACTTCAAGAACACGGTGGTCATTATGACCTCCAACATCGGCAGCCAGTGGATCCGCGATCTGGTTGGTGCCGATGAGGAGGAGATGCGCCGTCGCGTGCTGGAGGCGCTGAACCAGCACTTCCGTCCCGAGTTTCTCAACCGGGTGGACGAGATCATCATCTTCCATTCCCTGTCGCTGGAGGACCTGGTGAAGATCGTGGACATCCAGTTGGTGCATCTGGAGAAGCGCCTGGCCGACTACAAGATCACCCTCCAGGTGAGCGAGGAGGCCAAGAGGTATCTGGCCCAGGAGGGGTTCGATCCCGT
>JBAVWD010000608.1:0-1749 GCA_049697655.1 Anaerolineae bacterium
ACTCGCTGCTGCTCGGCCCGGCTGAGCGGGCGGACGCCATCGTGGACTTCTCGGCGTTTGCCGGCCAGACGCTGATCCTCTATAACGACGCCCCGGCAGCTTTCCCAGCCCGCGACCCGCGCTATGACTACTACACCGGCAATGCAGACCTGCGGGACACGGGCGGGGCGCCTTCGACGCTCCCCGGCTACGGTCCGAACACGCGCACGGTCATGCAGATCGTGGTGGCAAACACCGCCCCGGCCCAGGCCTTCGACCTCGCCGCTCTCGAGACGGCGTTCCAGGCAACGAGCCTGGGTGGTCAGGGCGTATTCGAGAACGGGCAGCACCCGATCATCGTCGGGCAGGGCGCCTACAACTCCGCGTACGGCAGCACGTTCCAGACTAGCGGCCCCCGCGATGGCTTCGCGAGGATCACCGACTTCTCCCTTACGTTCAATACGCTCTTGGGCCAGGCCAATACCGAGACGATGACCATGCCGCTCCAGCCCAAGGCCATCCAGGACGAGATGGGCGAAGCCTTCGACAAGGAATACGGCCGGATGAGCGGCAACCTCGGCCTCGAGGTGCCGCTGACGGAGGCGGGGGTCCAGCAGAACCTAATCCTCTACCCGTACGTGAACCCAGCCAGCGAGCTGATCGACGCGACCAATCTGCCGCAGGGTGATGTCGAAGTGAGTCCGATCTCCGTGGCCAACGACGGGACGCAGATCTGGAAGATCACCCACAACGGGGTGGACACGCACCCGATCCACTTCCACCTGTACGACGTGCAGTTCATCAACCGGGTCGGCTGGGACGGGATCATCCGCCCGCCCGACGCCAACGAGCTCGGCTGGAAGGACACGCTCAGGATCAGCCCGCTCGAGGACACCATCGTGGCCGTGAGGCCGGTCATTCCGGTGGTGCCATTCGACCTGCCGAACAGCGTCCGGCCGATCAACCCGATGATGCCGCTGACAGGGCCCGGCTCGTTGCTGGGGTTCAACAGCACGGATGCAAACGGCAACCCGACAGATCCCATTGTCAACGCATTGACGAACTTTGGCTATGAGTACGTCTGGCACTGCCACATCCTGAGCCATGAAGAGATGGACATGATGCGACCAGTTTCGGTGGCCCAGCCGCCGATTGCGCCGAGCGATCTGATGACTACGACGCTGGCGGTGACGGACAGCATTCAGTTGGACTGGACGGACATGTCCTTGAACGAGACCGGCTTCGTGGTGCAGAGAGCTACTGATCTGGGTGGCCCATGGACCGATCTAGCATCTCTGCCTGCCGGCCCAATAACCGGCACAATAATATACACAGATACTGCCATCCCCATCGGCCAATACTTCTACCAGGTGATTGCGTCTAACAAAGTCGGCTATGTGGGGGTGGCCGGCTACCGCACCCTCGAGGTGAAGAGTACTACCTCCAACATCGTTCAAGTCTCGGTTCCGCTTCCGTAGGCTTCTGCGGTCCGGCCCAAACGATCAGGCCGGACCGCAGTCCTGCTGACCTGGACGAACGTGGCCAGAGGGACCGGATACAGAGTCCAAATCTGGAGCGGATCAACGGCGAGCTGGAGTGGCCCGGCACGCTTTGCGTGGGGGCGTACTCAGAGAGGCAGGAAAGGCTCGATCGGGGTCGCGTCCCGCAGGGCAGGGCTTCCGTTCCACCCATGGCATACCTGACGCGAGCCGAACGTGTGACATACACAGTAGCCACCGGCCTGAAGGCTCGGGCGGACCTATACTGTGC
>JBAVWD010000609.1:0-1732 GCA_049697655.1 Anaerolineae bacterium
GGCGCGAAGCTATCCCCGTGTCCAGTCGACCGCCGTGTCGGGGAGGCCCACGATGGTGAAGGAGGGCAGGCCGCGGGAGATGTCTACCTCTACCTGGACGACGGCTCCCTCCAGCCCGATGACCGCGACTCAACACATCGGACGGCGTGTGGTGCTCTGCGTGTCCCGGTTGATTAGGCTACTCGGGTTGGATGGCAGCGAAGACGAGGCCCCCCAGGGCGCCGAGCCCAGCGGCGATGCCGACCCCCAGGGCGTAGCATCCGGTGCCGCACGTAATGGATCCAACCACGGTGGCGAACATCTCCCACAGTGCGGAGGGATCGAAGCCCGCACCCCCCAGAGCTTCACCGAGCATTCCCAGCGGGATGAAGACGGTGGTTATCCCGAGGGCGAGGATGAGGCCCACGGCGCCGCCGATGGCCCCGGCGATGGCGCCAGCCAGAGCGCCCTGGCCGGCGGCTGGCCCCGGCATCCGCCGTGGGGGCAGCCAGTAGGCAGCCAGAGCACCAATACAACCATAGGCGACGTAGGTCAGGATCCAGGTGACACATCCCACGCAGGGGATGATGCCCAGAACCTGCAAGACCGCGACCACCGGCGCGCCTAGAAGCCCTGCCTTGAGCCAGTTCGACATCTTCGACATCGGCACCTCCTTTGTCCTTGCGGCCGCTAACTACAGCTTGAGGCATTTTGCCATGACCCGTCCCATTACGCAACCGGGGAGTAACCGCGATGAGGCTGCGTGCTGCTGGCTCATGGCTTAGCTGTACGGAGCGCGACCGGTCACCAGCGCGAGGGATATGTCAACTACGAACTCTAGAGACACTCCCATCTTCTCGGCTTGGAGCAGGTCCGCCTCGCGGGTTCCCTCGAAATAGTGATAGAGGCTCCAGTGATCCTGCCCGGTGTGGGGGTCCATGCCGATCATGGCCAGTGTGCCGCCGGAGCGGAGCGCTTGTGCGGCCCGGGTGAGGGTCTCCTGTTTCCTGTCGAAATGATGGAAGGCGTTCACGCAGAAGATGAGGTCAAAGACAGCCTCGGACAAGGGCAAGTGGCCAGCTTCTCCGCATACCAGGCGATCTCGCAGTTCCTGATCGGCTTGCTCCAACATGCGGATGGAAGAATCCAGGCCGTAGACATGTGGGAAGACAGCCTGTGGTTCGGTCAGCCAGTGGCCGGTGCCGCAGCCCACTTCCAGAATCCGCTCGGCGGAACCGGCCGGGGCCAGAGAGAGGAGGGTGGAGGCTACGCCTTCGTATTGAAGGGCTCCATAGCGTTGGTCGTACGAGGGAGCGATCTGATCGTAGTCCACGCGACCGCGGGCCATGTCCCAGACCCTCGACTGAACCATGTGGCGGCCCCGCGTGGGAGCCGCCACATGTCAAGACCCCTTATGTGTTACTCAACCGCGAACAGGACGCGCCCCTGTCCAGGAGCAGGGAGGGCGGCCGCTGCGCAGCCTTACCGCCCAGGCTCCGAGACCTTCAGGTCATCGAAGTGAATCTCCGTCCCCTCCGATTCCAAAGAGAGAGCCGCGAGGGCTATGTCACCCTGTGTGAAGGCAGAATCGGTGGTCTCCCCCAGCAGTTCGCCGTTGCAGTACAGAGCCAGGCGGGAGCCGTCGCACACCACACGCAGGCTGTTAGTGTCGTTGCCCTGGTTGATGGCGTCGGAGCTGGTCCAGTTCACGAGCTGCTCGTAGCTGCCGCCCGTGCTCTTCTGGATGCTATAG
>JBAVWD010000610.1:0-2865 GCA_049697655.1 Anaerolineae bacterium
GCCCAGTACTCGCAGTCAGCTCCCTCGCACTGACAGAAGCAGTGCTCTCCAGGGTAGTCACAGCCGTCCTGCCAAATCTTGCAGATGGCAGCGCCGAGCCCGTAAGACGTGTCCTTGACTACGGGAAGGCCGGACGCGTCCAGCACGTCCTCACCTGTCATCCCGGGCCCGGTGTAGCCGATGCAGTCGGTGAACACGCTTCCATCGCCGAACTTGACCACCAGACCGACTTTGTCGCCGCCCTGGGCCAACACCTCGCCCGTTGGATCGACTGACAGGAGAAGGAGGGCAAGCATACTCCCTAGAAAAAGCAGTCCCTCTGCGGTACGCTTCATGTGTACCCCAATCCAACTCCCGATCTGCCCGCCGCGATACTCAAGCGGCCCGGGCACCAGTGAACCCTATGCGACTTCGTTCTTAGAGGCCCTCAACTTCAGGCTAGCGTATCCAGCGAGGCCGGCCAAGCCACCCCCCAAGAGTAGAACAGTACCAGGCTCTGGTACGAACTCTCTCAGGAAGCGCTGCTCCTCTTCAAGCTCACATATCTTGTTCAGAGTCACGTTCTCTAGCGACGGTGTCTCAGCTGGCGGCCAGGGATAGTCCACCGTCGTATCGAGTTCTGTCCACAGCCAGGCGACAACGTCGCCCGCTTGTATGGTAGTGTCCTCGGTCGTCTCCCACGCTCGCGTATGCGCATTCCACCGGAAGAAGGTCCACTGTTCGCACTCCGGCAGGGGGCATTTGCAGAAGCATTGGTCCTCGGGACAACCCAGTCCTTCGATGGCACACACTGTGTAGCCGAACCCCCAGTCCTTGATGATGAGATCCAGGCCCGTCGCCCTTAGTGCGGTTATGTTGTCGGTGGGGGTCTCGAGGTCTCTACAGAAGGGCATTAGCTCCCCACTGGGGAATTCCACGAGCTGGGCGACGGTGGCTGTGTCTTGGCTGTACGCGGTGGCCGCTGGCACGAGCAATAGGATCGCCATGGCGCCGACAACGGTCGCAAGACGATACCAACGCAGAACGTTCTTCTCTGACATATCTCTTCCTCCATTATCGACAGTCTTTCTTCGGACCACCAAAAACGAACCCTGTGATCGATTCTACACAGTCTTCGCTCCCCCGTGTTTTCTCGTGAGCCCTCTCTAGCCCGTACCGTCTTGGCTAGCCGGCGTAGCTCCTCAACGCCGTCGGGATACAAGCTCTGCCCATGTAAATGTTCAGCAACTGAGTCAACTGAGTTCCGTCTCCTGATATCCCATCTGGGTCATTGTAAGCCACCTCGATCTCGTATCCGGTCCCTGCTTGGAGATCTAGCAACTCCAGGTAGCTGAGCCCTCCCTTGCCCATGTCTTCCCATTCGCTCGGGGCATCTCCGACAACGCGGTATCGCAGACTGGCCGAGCCATCGTTGTTGTCGTCGCCAGAGTAGGGCGCGACAACTCCCAGCCCATGGCCACAGGTCAGCCGTGCGTGAACGGTGCCGGCCATGGTTGCATCTCCCTCTTCCAGGGGCTGGTAGGCCGGATAGAGGGGTGAGGTCAGCGCATGGATGGCCTCCAGTGTAGCCAGCAGGCGGCTCTCTGGCACGCTGGCGCTGGCGACAAAACTGCCCGCCGGTTCCTGGAAGGCCAGGAGGGCGTCCCAACTGCTAGTCACGGCCCCTGTCTCCAGGGCGAAGAGCAGCGGCTCCTGGCGGTACCCGCCAGTGGCAAGCTGACCCTGTATGGCCAGGGATGTGGAGTCGCAGTTGGGCTCCGGACGAGTTGCCAAATCTGGATACCCGCCGCCGGGGAATCTCAGGTCCTCCAGGAAATCTGCGGCATGGTCAGTGATGTCCGGTGAGCTTGGACCTCCCCCGGCGGTGAGCGCCTGCATGGTCAGCCCTGTGCTGTCCACATCGGAAGCGCCATCCCAGGCCCAGGACCACCCTCCATCATCATTCTGATCCGTCTCGATTTCCGTCACAGCTTCGGGGGGGACGGTCTCTCCCACCTCGGTCAAGGCCAGAATGGCCAGGTCGTGGGAATACGTCTTGCTGGGGTGATACCGGCCGGTGCCCGGGTGGTAGGTGTGTTGTAGCTCGACTACCAGGTCTCTGGGAGGCGGGAAATCGGTGGGGTCTCCTCCGGCGGCGTGCACGGCCCTGATGACCTTGGCCAGCTCGCCAGCGGGGTGATCGCCCGGGGCGCTCTCAATGTAATCGGGGGTTTGTACTTCCAGAGCCTGCAAGGGGGTGTGTCCATTCCAAGCCCACTCCGTTCCATCGGGATCCTGGCCGCAGCGGGCGATGGCGTAGACTGCGTCAGCGGTCACACCGCCGTTGCCAAAGCCCCCGTCCGTGTCCTGCTGTGTCTTGAGCCATTCGAGGGCCTTCAGCGCCGCCAGGTAGCGACCCGGCAAGGGCATGGACCTGCCCATGAGGCCCGGAACAGCAGCAGCGGTGATGTCCACATCGCTCCCGAAGGAGCCATCTCCCGCCTGAGCATCAAGGAGAGCGTCAAACGGGGTGTTCAGGCAACGACGCCATTCGTTGCTGAACAGGTTTTCTCCCGCTGCCAGCAGTGCTTGAATGGCCTGCGAGGTGGACGCAGGGTCCGAAGCGGAGACCAGGGCCGAGCTGGCAAAGCCCGAGTCCTCCGTTTGCCGCTCCTGCAGGTAGAGTATGGCCTTTTGCACCGGTTGAGAGCCCGGCAACTCCCCGGCAGCAATCAGCGCCTGGATGCTGAGGGCCGTGTTCTCGGTATTGCTCCCCCCTTCGGGCGAAGGACCCCAGCCTCCGTCATCATTCTGCTGAGCTTTCAGCCAGGCGACCGCCTCGAGTGGAACCGCTTCCCACGACACACTCTTCGCCATGATGGCCAG
>JBAVWD010000611.1:0-4421 GCA_049697655.1 Anaerolineae bacterium
CGGAGCCCATAGTCGGCCTCCAGGAGAGGTCCCTTTTGGACGAGGATGTCACAGAAGCGGCGGCCCAGATTGCCCAGGCCGACGAGCAGCAAACGCACGTCTTGGTTCATCTCCGATTCCTCCATGCTGGCAGAAGGCGGTTCGAACGCGTGCAGAGCGTCGTCAGACCGGCCCCGGTTGTATCCAGTGGGCTTCGCCGCTGGCCTGCTCCTTTGATACGGGCCTTTGGCCCGTCCTTAGAGAGGCTCAGGATGCGTCCAACGGCGCGGTTCCCATGCTGCTTCGCCAGACCCCTGACAGTGGAATGGTCCTGGGACGGCAGTATAGCAGAGCCATCGGGGAGGGGCAAGGGATCGCCGTCACTACGTGCGCACACTCTCTTCCATGCTGGCGTGACGAGAGACCGAGGGCCGCGAGGGAGCATTCCAGGAGAACTAGACGGCTCCTTTCCGCGCTCACCGGGGGAAGCAAGCCATTCGCCCAGTCAAGAAGGAGGGTTCCCGTGGTTTAGGGTCTGGGCTTCCGGCTGTCAGGGAGCGTCGATGCCCTAGGTCACGCCGGGCGCAGATGTCGCCGCTGGAAGACCCACGTGCCGATGGTGAAATACAGCAATGAAAGGACCACCAGCGCCACCAGTTCGTACGCCACGTCCTCAAGCCCGGCGCCCAGCGTCAAGATCTTGTTGAGCGCAACCACCGCGTGCCGGGGCGGGAGGAAGTCACATGGGCCGATGGGCTGCCCGGCGATCTCAAACAGCGTGACAGAAGGGATGGGGAAGACGGCACCAGAGAGGAACATGAACACTCCCAGTGGGAAATTGGCGATGACAAACGCCTGGGAGACTGACTTGGAGAACGCGGCAACGATCATGCCCACGCCGATCACGGAGACACTGGTCACCGCGCCTACGAGGACAGCCACCCAGAGTGGCCCGTAGCTGCGGAAGCCGAGAGCCATGGCTGTGCCAAAGGCTAGCATCTCCGCCGCCACGCCCACGATGACCAGGGTCAGACTCGTACCGCCCAGCAGGTCAAAGGCGGTCATGCGCGTGATCTGGAGGCGGCGTAATGTCCCATTCTCGACTTCGCGCGCCACCGTCATCGAGGCCGCAAAGACGAGCATCATCACGGCAAAGATGAACATGCCCGGTACGTACGTTTCGAACTCGGTACGAGACCCTGACCCGCCCAGCGGCTGCTCCACATACTGCACCGGCGGAGTCGTGCCCGCTACCTGTTGCACGTACGAATCGACGGCCGACGTGGCCAGAATGGCCGCGATGGGGTAGTAGGGGTTGGTCAAGTCTCCGCCGAAGACCAGCTCTGTAGTCGCCGAAGGATCGCCGGCTTTTTTGGCGGCCAGTTGGCGTGAGAAATCCTCAGGAAACAAGAAGTAGACTACCCCGTTGCGATCGCGCAGGAGTGCTTCTGCCTCCGTGAAACTGGCGACCTCACGAACGGTGAGCAGTGGACTGCCGCTGGCATACGTCACCCGGGCGATGGCGTTCGTGACCTCTTCGCCAGCGTGATATGTCTGTCCATCTATCTGAACTCCTGCATCCTCGTTGATGATGAGCACCCTGTAGGCCGTCGAGCCCTCAGCGGGGAAGAACAGCCAGTAGGCGAAGACGAAGACCGGCGCAAAGACCAGAGTCAGTGCCAGCACGAGGAGGTTGCGGAACTGCTCTCGTACGCTCTTGACGAACACGGACAGGAATCTCATGCTCTCAGCCTCCTGCCCGTGAGGTGGATGAAAACGTCTTCGAGGGTGTTCTCGCGCAGCCGCACCTCGCCGAAAGGCACGCCGGCAGCTTTGAGGTTCTCGACGATCATCGGCAGCAGGGCCACAGCGTTTCGTGCTCGTACGTGCAGTGCGCCATCCGCGGCGCTGACGACCGCCTGGTCGCTCAAGCCTGCCAGCCCCGTCACCGCCTGTTCGCGGCTCGCATCGTCGCCAATCAGGGCTATCTCCAGCACGTCGCCCTCACCGACGCTGCGCTTGAGCGCTTGTGGGGTGTCCAGCACCAGTAGTTCCCCGTGGTCGATGATGGCCACCCGATCGGCCAGACGGTCGGCCTCGTCCATGTTGTGGGTGGTGAGGATCACCGTCCTCTTCTGGGCCAGGCGCTTGATGTAGTCCCGGACGGCGACCCGGCCCTGCGGGTCGAGTCCGGCTTCCGGCTCGTCGAGGGCGACGATGTCCGGGTCGTGCACGAGCGCGAGGGCGAGGTTCAGGCGTCGCTGCAGCCCACCGGAGAGCGTGCGCGCCTGCTTGTTTCGTTTCTCGGTAAGGCCAAGGTCTTGCAGAAGCGTGTCACCTCTTTTCCGCGCCTCTCGACCATCTACCCCGTACATCTCCCCGATGAACTGAAGCTGCTCGATGCAGGTCAGGTGGCTCCAAAGGACGATCTCCTGGGGACACATGCCCACCCGCGTTCGCACGCTAGGAGCGCCACCGGCGATGGGCTGGCCGTGCACCAACACTCGACCGGCGTCCGGTTTGAGCAGGCCGCACATCATGCTGATCGACGTGGTTTTGCCGGCCCCATTGGGACCTAGAAAGCCAAACACCTCTCCTTCGTAGATGTCCAGACTCAGGTTGTTCACGGCGACGAGTTCGCCATAGCGTTTCGTAAGACCCTCGGCCTGCAACACAACATCTGGCATAGCTGGTCCTTTCAACTCAGGTGGTGGTTCCCGCGGGTGCGATGCCGCTCAAGATCAGATCGAGCAGTGTGTCGAGAAGGTGGTCAAGGGGCATCTCGCCGTCCGAGAGCTGATAGTACGTGTCTAGGTACGGGAGCAGCAGGCTGTCGCCCACAGCGATCAGCAGGGTGTTGATGATGCGGGCCGCAGCCTCAAGGTCGAGGTCCTGTCGCACTTCACCCCGCTTCTGAGCTTCAATGAGCATGTCGTGGACGGTTTCGCGCAATGCAGCGCCCACCGGTCGCACCACCCGTTCGGCTATGCCTGGGTCCCCTTGGTAGGCTCCCCGCAAGAAGAACTGCACTAGCCCCACCTGCATCTGGCTCCACTCCAGGCCACCGGTCAGGTAGGCGGCGAGGCCTTCGCGCAGGGGCATTGAGACGAGCAACGGGCGGTAGCTGTTGAACTCGTCAACCAGGTAGCGCGCGCAGAGCTCGATGGCAAAGTTTACCAGGCCATCCCTGTTGTTGAAGTACTGGTACAGCGAGCCAATAGACACACGCGCCCTCTGTGCCACTTGCTTAATGTTCAGCGAGGCCGGGCCGCGCTCTATGGCCTCATCGAGGATGGCGGCCAACACTGCTTGCTGGCGCTCAGGGTCAAGGCGACGAAAGGTGCGAGTGACCAGCCCCTCCTGCTCCAGTTCGAAAATGTGAGTGTGGATCTGGGCCCACTCAGCCATGTTCATCATAGGTGTACTCTCAGTTCATATTATATACCATATTGGCTCATATGTCAAGCACCTGGGGAGGGGCGCTACTTCAGGGGATGGCGCAGGGGTGAAGGTGGGTCCAGTGGCCAGGCCAGACGGCGCCTTTGTGCTGCTGGAACCCTGGTGCTATACTCCTGCGCGTCGGAATGTACGCCCTGGTGTGACATGCGAAGGCAATCGACCATGCAGTCTCCTCTGAGTCACGACTCCGTCTGCGAGGCGGCTGAGCGCATCGCGCCACATGTACACCGTACCCCGGTGCTGACCTGCGCCAGCCTGGACCGCTTGCTGGACGCCGAGTTGTGCTTCAAATGCGAGAACTTCCAGAGGTCCGGGTCCTTCAAGTTCCGCGGCGCCTGCAACGCGGTCTTCCACCTCTCTCAGGAGGAGGCGAGCCGGGGCGTGGGCACCCATTCGTCGGGAAACCATGCGGCCGCCCTGGCCCTCGCTGCCCGGCTGCGCGGCGTGCAGGCCTTCATCGTCATGCCCAGGGACGCCTCAAAGGTCAAGAAGGCGGCGGTGGCTGGATATGGGGCGCAGATCTTCCCCTGCGAACCCACCGAGGCTGGTCGCGAGGAGCGGATGGCCGAGGTGTTGAAGGAAAAGGGTGCGGCCTTCATCCACCCCTCCAATGACCCCCTGGTGATAGCCGGGCAGGGGACGGTCGCCCTGGAGCTTCTGGAAGAGGTGTCCGATCTGGATGTGGTCCTGGCCCCTGTTGGTGGCGGTGGACTGTTGGGTGCAACAGCCCTGGCTGTGGCCGGGCTCTCTCCCGACACCAGGATCATCGGAGCAGAGCCGGAGGGGGCGGATGACGCCTACCGCTCCCTACAAGAGGGGAGGATCATACCCTCCGTCAATCCTCAGACGGTGGCTGACGGACTGCTGACCTCGCTTGGCGACAACACCTTTCCCATCATCAGGGAGCACGTCGAGCAGATCGTGACCGTGAGCGAGGAGGCGATCATCGCCGGCATGCGGCACGTCTGGGAGCGGATGAAGAT
>JBAVWD010000612.1:0-2587 GCA_049697655.1 Anaerolineae bacterium
GCAACGGCCCCTTCAGACTGGTGGCCTCGGAACGTGGTGAATCGATGATTCTGGAACGAAACCCGACCTACCATTGTCGCAGCTCAGGTAACCTGCAGCAGGTCGCGCTGTGGTTCAGAGGGACAGATCCCGGCGGCTGGTTGCAGATGTATGAGGAGAATAGGCTGGACGTTCTCGTCCTCCAGGGCCTGGTGCCCTTGACCGACTGGGAACGTGGCCGGCAGCGGCATGCTGGAGAATTCTTGTCGATAGCGGATCTCGCAACCTACTACATCGGGTTCGATGTTCGTCGCCCGCCCTTCGATGATCCGCGGGTGCGCCGGGCCTTCGCCTTGGCCACAGACAGGGAAGCCCTGGCCCATGTGACGCTCAGAGGCTTTGCTTTCCCGGCCACCGGGGGGTTTGTGCCGCCCGGCATGCCGGGCCACTCGCCCGGGATCGGGCTGCCCTATGATCCCGAGCGGGCGCGCCTGCTGCTTGCAGAGGCCGGCTATCCAGGAGGACGAGGCCTCCCGGAACTGGAGGTTCTCTCGGCGGATACGCCCCCCGTCGTTTCTGCGGTCGGGGGCCTGCAGACACAATGGCTGCACAACTTGGGGGTAGAGATCACCTGGAAGCACTTGAGCTGGGGAGAGTTTCTCCACAGGCTTCTCAGGGAAAGCCCCCACATGTGGTACATGGGTTGGTTAGCGGATTATCCAGACCCGGACGACTTCCTGCGGGTCGCTGAATGGAGGCTTACCGGCGGGTGGCGACACGAACTCTACGATCGGTTGATCGAGGGTGCTCGGCGAGCCACGGACCAGGGCGAGCGAATGAGAATGTACCAGGAAGCAGAGCCGATCCTGATACAGGAGGCGCCGATCATCCCCCTCTGCCATTTCCGCTCTCACGTGTTGGTGAAGCCCTGGGTGAGGAGATACCCTACATCCCCGATGGGGCTGTGGTTCTGGAAGGACGTGATCATCGAGCCACATTAGGCTGATGAATGAAGTCTGGCGGGCGGCCTACGAGATCTGCCCTTCCGTGGCCTGCTCCAGCAGGTGGAGGGCA
This sequence comes from Anaerolineae bacterium, assembly GCA_049697655.1. Taxonomy (GTDB): domain Bacteria; phylum Chloroflexota; class Anaerolineae; order UBA7937; family B3-Chlor; genus JAUVXJ01. Next base: position 1,054 of record JBAVWD010000612.1, read on the forward strand.
CTTCTCTTCCCGTGGGCGCCGATCTCGGCTTCAGGCCCCACGCAGGAGGGGCAACCTGTGGTGCACGGACAGTCCAGAATCAACTGCTGGGCTGCTGGGAGAAGCTGGTCGTGGAGCCGATACAGCCTCTCGGCGAACCCTATCCCCGCGGGCACCCGGTCGTAGATGAAGATGGTGGCTTCCTTGGTGTGTGGTGAGCGCACCTCGGGCTTGACGCCCAGGTCGCCCGGATCGCACATCAGGAATAGGGGGGCGACATTCCCCAGCACGTTGGCCACCCCTACCAGCCCGCTCTCCAGGTCGCTGGCGGTGAAAGCCCGTGTGGCGTTCTCTGTGAAGCTGAGCCAGTAGGCGGTGGTCTGCATCTCCTGCTCCGGCAGGCGCACGTCTCCCCAGCCGATGTTCTCGTGGGTCCACAGCTTGATCTTCTTGTAGATGGTCGCCAGAGCGGAGACGAGGACCTCTCCGTGGGCCTTGTTGCACTTCGGTGAGCGTTGTGCTTCGAACTCGTCTATGACCCTCACCTCCACCGCCAGGCTGGCCTGCGTGTAGTAGTCCACGTCCACGTGGGTGGCGTAGGCCTTCTTGCCCTCCCAGTCCAGCCTGTCGATCTGGTACTGCTCACCCTGGTGGATGTAGATGGCGTCTTCGTGGATCGTAGTGGGGGCGCTGAAGCTGTCCACCTCGCCGATGACTCGGGGTTCCCGAGCCGAGGTGTCGATGATCACGAAGTTGTCCCTGGCTGCCGTGCGCAGGCTGATCTCCTCGGCAGGGTAGGCGTCGGCGCTCCAGTGATAGGTGTCGCCCGCCTTGTGCAAGATACCCTGTTCCTCCAGGAACTGGAGTATCTGATCGATGGATTGGTCACCGAATCGCTCCCCTTGTTCAAAGGGCAGCTCGAAGGCAGCGCACTTGATGTGGCTTAGCAGGATGAGCAGGTTGTCGGGATTGACGAGGGCGTGCTCGGGCGGCTGGGAGAAGAAGTATTCCGGGTGAGTGATGATGTACTGGTCCAGCGGCGCTGAACTGGCCACCAGGACGGCGCAGGAGACGTCGGCCCGACGCCCGGCGCGGCCTGCCTGCTGCCAGGTGCTGGTGATGGTCCCTGGGTAGCCGGTGATCACGCAGGCGTCGAGGGCGCCGATGTCGATGCCCAACTCCAGGGCGTTGGTGGCCACCACACCCCGGATCTCGCCCTCGCGCAGGCCCTTCTCGATCTCCCTCCGTTCCTGGGGGAGATATCCTCCCCGGTATCCCCTCACCTCTTCGCCGCTCTTGCGGGCGGACTTGATATCCTCCCTCAGATAGGACAGAAGCACTTCCACCGTCTTTCTGCTGCGGGCGAAGACGATGGTCTGCACGTCGTTGAGGAGAAAGTTCCGGGCCAGGGTGCGGGACTCGTGGATGGAGGAGCGACGGATGCCCAGCTCTTTGTTCACCACCGGCGGGTTGTAGAACACGAAGTGCTTCTCCCCCTTGGGCGAGCCGTCTTCGTCGATGAGGCGGACATCTTCCTCAATGAGTCTGCGCGCCA
>JBAVWD010000613.1:0-1810 GCA_049697655.1 Anaerolineae bacterium
GCCCGATCCTGGTGTAGCGGAACAGAAGCATCAATAGTGCCACGGCGACAAAGGAGACGATCATGGCAATTGACGTCTCTGAGGGTATGGATAGCCCGCCGAACTGGAGGTTTATGGTTGGCAGCACTCCGTGGTACGTTTTATACTCGCCTCCCCAGACCAGGGTGGCCACTCCTTCCAACACGGTGGATAGGGCTATGGTCATCATGACTACAGCCAGCACTGGCTGACCCACCAGAGGGCGCAGGGTAAGCCGTTCAATTGACAGACCCATTACGATGGCCACTAGTACTGCTAGCAGCAGGCTGGCCCATATCGGTAACCCGAACGTTACCAGGAAAGTGAAGCCCAGATAGCCACCAATCATGACGAAGTGTCCCTGGGCAATGTTGAACGCATCGGAGCACTTGAGGATGATCACAAAGCCTATGGCGATGAGCGCGTAGACCATGCCGAGGGCAAAACCCGTTACCACCAACTGCAGAAAGAACCTCATCACCCAGTCTCCTCAACGGATTGTATGCTGACAGTAGTCTGTGCTGTTCTCATGCGCCCATCCCGGTATCTGACCTGGGCCTCTATGGGCACCTCGGCATGATCACTGTAGATGGCATCAACAAGCTTGCGGTAGCGCTCCTCCACAAACGTCCTTCTCAAGTTCCCCGTTCTGGTCAACTCAGCTTCATCAGGGTCGAATTGCTTGGGCAGATTCACGAATTTCCTCAACCTGGCGCCCCGCGGCAGAGCTTCGTTCACTCTGTCTATCTCCGTCTTCACCAACTCACAAACCTCCGGCTTCTGGGAAAGCTCGGCCAAGCTCGTGAAGGCTACCTTCCTTTGCCCAGCCCATCTGCCCACTGCGTCACCATCGATGATGATGATGGCCGAGGTGTAGGCTCTATCCGGACCAGCCAGAACCCAGGCGTCCTTGATGAAGGGGCTGAATCTCAACCGGCTCTCGATAGATTGGGGAGCCAGGCTTTCACCACTCGCGAGCTCGACAAGGGCGTCCAGTCGATCCACAAAGACGAGGTGCCCATCTTCCGTGAGGAAGCCACTGTCACCACTGTGGAACCACCCATCTCTGAGCACTTCTGCCGTCTTGTCTGGGTCCTTGTAGTAGCCAACGAAGGTGCCCGGCTGCCGACAAAGAAGTTCCCCGTCGCTGGCTATTCTCAACTCTGCTCCCTCGTGGACTGGGCCTACGGTATCCATACGGATATCACTAGTCTTGGCCCCAGTTAGAGCCCCACCTTCTGTGGACCCATAGACGCTCTTGAGAGGGAGATTCAGAGCGTGGTAGAACTTGAAGGCCTGCGGGCTGAGCATGGCCCCGGTCGCATAGCAGATCCTGGCTTTCGAGAGCCCAAGATTATCCCTGAGGGCTCTAAACAGGGCTACGTAGGCCACAGCATAGAGTATTCTCCACAGCGGGCCTGGCTTTGTCCTGCTCAATTCGAGATCAGCCACCTTGTACCCAATTGGCATCAGAAAACGGAAGGCGCTCCTTTTGATGGCATCGGCCCCCTGCATCCGTGCCTGAACCACGCTCGCCTCAGTCTCCCACAGCCGAGCCCCATGGACGAGGATGCTTGGTGCTATTTCCCTGGCATCCTGCTGCTGGGTTTCCGGACCCTCAGCGAAGTTCAGAATACTAGCTGTTAGCAGGTGACAGCCAATCCCGAACCATTGCTCGCTCATCCAGGCCGGTGGCAGATAGGCGACGAGGTTGTCATGGTCATGCCATGGATCGAGAGCCAAGTAGTATTCGGCACCAGCTCTCATCGTCCTGAAGGTGTGGACCGCACCC
>JBAVWD010000614.1:0-7410 GCA_049697655.1 Anaerolineae bacterium
TACATCCTGCCGGGGCAGGAGGACCTGACGGAGGCAGCTGAGAGGAGTTCCCTCAACGTCTTCTAGGCTGGGGGAGAGCACCGGATGTGGCCTTCCTCTGCTGCTGGGAGCCGAACTCGGTTCTGAAGGCTATTCTAGACTCGGCTACTCCGTATGCCGGGCGTCGGAGGGCAGGAGACTGCCGAGTCATGTTGTTTCGGCAAACACAGTGGGGTGCCTACTTGCTGGTGCGCGGGGCATACTCGGCAAGGGAACCCGGCGACAGCCTCTGCCAACGGCGGAGGCCACCGACTAGAGAGGCAGGACGAGATGACAGGATTGCAGGTAGGCGACACGGTCCTGCACCCCATCTACGGTGCAGGCACGCTCGTCTCCATCGAGAAGCGTGACAAAGATGGAACCACCACGGACTACTATATCATAGAGTTGCTGAAAGGCAAGGGGCGTTTGTTGACACCTGTGGACAAGTTGGACGAGCTGGGAATCAGAAAGCCTGTGGCGAAAGCAGAGCGCCGTGAACTGGCCAAGGTCTTCTCCGGGCGCCCGAGGAAACTATCGGAGGATTATCGCAAGAGGCGGACGGTGATCGACCAGCGACTCAGGGACGGTAGTTTTGTAGAGGTTGGCCGTGTTGTCCGTGACTTGTCCTGGGTGGAGAGCCACGGAAAAGTCACCACAGGAGATCGTCGTATGCTCCAGAGAGCCAAGGAACTGCTGGCCAAGGAACTCGCTGCATCCGATGGGATCTCTGAGGAGGAAGCCTTGGGCAGCATCGAGGCTGCTCTTGAAGGGAGACCGTCGGCAAGTGGAGCCAAGAGTGCCTGACCTGTCCACAGCGATCTTGCTCCATTGGGGCCCAAGCCGCGGTGCAGGGGCGAGGTTCGCAGGGTGTTCTCGGCCACCGGTGACAGAGCCCGAGAGCGGAGCCGAAGGGGGAGAATGCCGCGTCGGACGGGCCCGATGACACGGGGTTCACTGATGTGGAGTGGCCCCAAAACAGGGGGGTTCGACACGGTCTGCGGTCTTCGTGAGTAGCGCCGAAATGAACTCGCACGGCTCTGGCGGACTCGGTCATGCCTGCCCGTCGGCCAGAGGGGGCTGGTGACAGGTCTTTCTGTGGTCCCTCGGGCGCACATGGCCATGGGAAAGAGAGCCAGGGAGCGCGTTCAAGAGAGGGTTCTGACGATCCAGTTGCTTGAGCAGTGTCTGGATCTAACTGTCTCTTTTGAGACCGCATACAGGCTTCCCTAGCCGGGGCGTGTCCAGGTTAGGGATAGGCACTGAGCTGGAAGGAGGTTTCAAGGGTGGAGAGGCCAGATGCAGAGAAGAGAGTGACGGCTGAGCAACTGGGGCTCAGAGAGCTGCCCAGGGGCTGGAGCCGTGCTCCACTGTCTCAGTTGGTGTCGAGTGCGCGTAAGATCGTGGAGCAGAGCGAAGCCACCGGCGGCTCTGGAGACCCGCGGTTGGCGGCCGCTCTCAGGGTCCTGGAGTTCAAGGAGGGGCCCAAGTCGGGGAGAAGAAAGAAGTAGCCCTGCCGACTTGGGCGGCGAGAGAGGTGGCCCGAATCCGGGCTTGAAGGGCGCCACTTGCAGCAAGGCCCCTTCCGCGTTTGCCACAAGAGTCCGCGTCCGCATCCACTCCGAGTGTTGGGCAGCCTAGCTGGCGCACGGTGCTGGGGTCAGAATCGCCCGGTCAGCGGACCGTGGGACCAAAACTGTCTTGTGGACTCGCTGCTGCTTTGGGAAGTTGCGCAGGAGTATGGCGTATAAGGTATAGTTATCCGCAACGTACACACTCGAAGGTGAGCGGGAGATGGTCTCAGGGAGCGGGGTCGTATCAGTTCTCCAGATGGGGCCAGCTCTCCCGTAGGATCGACCAGGCTGATGCTGCTGTGTTGCCTGGCGTAGTGTGGGCGCTGGCGGATGTCTCCTGGCCTCTTCAGCACAGCTGATTCACACAGAACGCGGCCAGCAGCCCGGCGTGGTCCGAGGCCCACAGCCAGCCGCCCGAGACCCAAAAAGGTTGGTCGAGGACGCGGTCGCAACTGGCCACGGTGGCCCGATGCTGGGGCGGCGCCAGTAGGAATAGGTAGTCGATCCGCTCATCCAGGGACTCGCCGTTTGGGGAGAAGAGACTGTCCACGCAGCAGGTGTGGCCTCCATCCTCTGGATGAGCCACGCGGTAGGTGTCCACCGCCTGTCGGCGGATGTCCTGGATCTGCGGCGAATCCTCACTGGCATTGAAATCACCGGCGATGATGGCGAGGTCATGGACACCTGAGGCCACAAAGGTCATCAGCGAATCTGCCTGAGCCCGATTGACCTCCGGATCCCCGTTGGTGAGGTGCGTGACGAAGACGCGGACCTCACCCCACGGTGTGACAGCTGTAGCCCCCAATACCATACGATGCTCGAAGAACCCTGCTCGGGGTTGAAGTTCCGCGAAGTCCACGTCATGTAGTGCATAGCGGCTGAGGATCGCTTCCCCTTCTTCGAAAAGCATGGCCCAGCGGTTGCCGTTGGCCCGCAGGTAGAGGTAGTTCAATCCGGTGCCCTCGGCGAGGTAATGTGCCGCGCTACCCAGTTGAGGGGTCCAGGGTACCTCTTGAAGACAGACGATGTCCGGGTCTTGGCGGCGGATTTCCTCAGCGATGAGATCGAGTCGCTCACGGAGGCGCTCGAAGCGTGGAAACCCATGCAGCACGTTCAGAGACATTATCCGCAGGGGGCCATCGGACCTGTCGGCGTTCTGCGCGCACCCCTCAGGGCACCCACCCGCCTGGGTGCCTGGACGGCTGACGTTGTAGATCCACATAGCCACTGCCAGCGCCGCAGCCAGAAAGAGGCAAACGCAGGCCCGAGGTCTATGTAGCATGGCAGCGCTCCCTGGGCTTGGGGGTCATAGGGATGGGTTGCAGAACTCGAGGGCTGTGCGAACCAGGATTCGTGCGCACGCGACCACGCTGTCTGTGTCCACCCATTCCACCAACCCGTGTTTCCCCTCTCCCCGGGGGCCGACGATGACCGTGGGGATACCTGCTCGCTGCATCAGGGCCGCGTCGGTCCACATGAGGCCAGTCGCACGTGCTGGAGCGCGGTGCAGTTCCCGTTCACACGACCTTTCGAGCGCCGCCAGAAGAGGCCCCTGGTCAGCCTGCCAGGGAGGACGCACCATCGAGAGTCGCCACTGGGCCGTGAACTGCGGATCGTCCATGGCGAGTCGGGATACGAGCTCCTGGAGCTCATTCTCCACGTCCTGCTGGGTCTCGCCCGGAATCATGCGCCGCTCGAGGCGTAGCAGGCAGTGATCGGGGTAGCTGCTCCACTCACGCCCGCCCTCGATTACGGAGGCGTGGAGGGATGGATGCATTCTGGCCCCTCCAAGAGGCGAGTCGAAGGTCTTCTCCTGCCCAAGATGCTTGCGCAGATCCTCCAGCTCTATCAGGAACTGGCCCATCTTGGAGATGGCGTCCACTCCCTTGTCGGGCAGACTGCCGTGGGCCGCGACTCCCTGGGTCTCGACCTCCGCCCAGACAAACCCTCCGTGGGCTACCCACACGTCCAGGTTGCTGGGCTCTAGAATGATGCATCCGTCGGTCTGGAGATTCTGAAGCAGCGTCTGCGTGCCCAGGCTGGCGTATTCTTCGTCCACGGCGCCCACCAGCAGCACTTCGCCGTGCAGGCATGACCGTACATCCTGGAGCGCCAGGAGCGCTGAAAGACCAGCGGCAAGCCCTCCCTTGGTGTCCCAGGCACCGCGGCCAAAGAGCTTCCCCTTCGCCATCCGGGCCGATAAGGGATCCTCCATCCCTTCCAGCGAGACCGTATCCAGGTGGGCGTTGAAGATGAGAGTCCTTCCTGCCTGACCGCCAGGGAGCCGTCCGACGACATTGGGCCGGCCGGGTGCCACGTCCTGGAGACTGCTCTCGATCCCGGCGTCACTCAGCACCCGGGCGACGAAAGCGGCAATCTCTCCTTCTCCGCTGCCCCCAGCGACCAGAGAGGGATTCACCGACTCGATCTGGACCAGGAGGCGCAGGAGGTCAATGGTGCGTTGCGGGTCGACGCTGACGTTCACCAAGATCCATCTCCCTCGAGTGGGACATTCCCTCCCCTGCTGGCGAGTTTCAGCAGATCGGCAACCTTGTGGATCTCTATCAGGTTGCTCTCGTGGGGTGTCTCTGTCCTCACGCCGGCGGTGAAGAGTACAAAGTCATCGTCCTCCAGGAGGCCCTTCTCCACCAGCACCTGACACGCGTTGAGGATGATGTCGTCAGCCTCGTGATAAGGGGCGTATACGGGAGTCACTCCAAACACCAACTCCAGCTGTCTCTTGACCATCTCGTCGGAAGCCACCGCGATGATGGGTTGGGTCGGCCTGAATCGGGCGATCATCCTGGCTGTATAGCCCGATCTGGTCAGAGTGACTATTTTGTCCAGTGGCATGGATCGAGAGATGACGTTGATGGAGCGGCTCACCGTCTCTGAGATGTTGTAGAACCCGTTGACGGTTATCTGCCCTGTCAGCATGCGCTCGGCCTCGACGGCGATCTTGGTCATCATCTCCACAGCTCGCACGGGGTACTTGCCGACGGCAGTCTCCTCTGAGAGCATGACCGCATCGCTGCCATCCAGTATGGCGTTGGCCACATCGCTGGTCTCGGCCCTGGTCGGGTTGGGCTTGTCTACCATGGACTCCAGCATCTGTGTGGCGATGATCACCACCTTCCCCCGCTGATTGCATCGCCTGATCAGGTCTTTCTGGATCAGCGGGACCTTCTGGTATTCGATCTCCACGCCCAGGTCTCCCCTGGCGATCATGATGGCGTCAGCTTCCTCAAGGATGTCAGAGGCGTTCCAGACGCCTTCCTGGTTTTCGATCTTGGCGATGATGGCCTGCAAGCCCGAACCCACGCGTCTCCTCAGGTTGGCCACATCGCTTGCGTCTCTGGCGAAAGAGAGGGCCAGGAACTCCACGTTCTTGTCGATGGCGTATTCTATGGCCTTGAGGTCCTTCTCCGACAGGCGCGGTACATTAAGTCTCTTCCCAGGGATATTCACACCCTTGTTCAGCTGGATCACGCCTTGGTCCAAGACACGGAGGTGTAGTTTGCCTTCGTGCTTCCGCTCCACTATGGCCCCGATGGTGCCGTCGTCTATGGTGATCTTATCCCCCACGTCTACCTCGTCGAAGAAGTCGTAGGAGAATGTGAACTCTTCGTCGTCGAATCCAGCCACCAGCACGTCGCCAGTCTCCACCTCACGGGGGACCTTGGTGCGCACCCGGACTTCGGGGCCCTTCAGATCGATCATGATCGGGATCTCACCCACCGAGCGTGTCATCTCGATGATGCTGTCGTACTGCTCGAAGTCGCCGTGAGCCGTGTTGATGCGCACGACGTCCATCCCGGAGGCGTGCATGCGTTTGATGGTCTCCTGGGTCATGCTCGCTGGCCCAATGGTGCAGACGACCTTGGTCCTCTTGCCTCGTATCCTGGCCATTCCTTGTGTTCTCCAGCGCCTCTCTCAGGGGTCCCCTCGCGCAGGGGTTGCAGCGGGCGGCCGATCAGACTCGGGCCCTCACCGGGCCAACACCTGGCTCGCCATCATTGTACCATGCGCGTGCAGAGCTGTCGAGAAGAGCGACAGAGGGGCCGAGCACCTTCGAAGAGGCACACGTTGGTTTGCGGCAAGATCACCCTGCTGAGTGCTTGGAGGGGGAACCAACACTTGTGTAGCGGAGGGCCGCGGACGTCCTGGGCCTTAGAGTGGGTACAGCCGGAGGCCCTCACTGCCAGGAGACTGAGTCGGTCGTTGCACGCTGCCCCCGGCTTCCACGAAGCTCAGGGACAAATCTGGGGGGGGTCAGGCCGGGGTAGGTCGGGATCTCTCGCCGGCACACAAAGCGCATCCTTGGCACCGTGGCCCGTGTTGGAGACACCCTTGTTGGAAGCATGCGCTCGGGGCGTCTTGAGGCGTCAGCGCATGAGTACCCATGCGCGTCCTCGAGATGCTGCTTCGATCTCGGTCATCGTAGAGCTCCGTGTCACCAGAGAGTACCTCGGAAGCCGCGGTCCGTCCATTCCTGCCCAACTGTCCACCAGTTGGACCGGCGGCCGGGACCGCAGGGAAAGCCAACTTGGCGGGGCCGGCCTACCTATCTGCCGCCCCCAACTGGTAGGCATATCCCCCCACATGACCGTAGTACCCTCCGGATTCGAACAGCCCACAGACGGTCGCCCTACAGAACCTGGCGGTGGGAAAGGAACCGCTGTCAACGCAGTCGGTGCTGAGCCTAATCTCGGCTCCTTCCAGCCAGATGACAGGCTCCGTGAGGTAGACGGCTTCCCCGTCTCGTCGAAGAGATGCCCCCAGCGCATTCACTTCGAAGCCCGTGACGTAGATGCCCTCGGTGCAGACCCGTCTCCCGCGGTATCGCTCCGGGTTCGAAACCAACTCCTCGAAGGGTACGTCCTGCCTTGGGGCGCAGGCGGTGATGGACAGGGCCAGCACAAAGCCGACAAGGAGGAGTGTGGTCCTGTTCGCGATCATGCTCCTTTCCCACCAACTCTTTGCGTGTTTCTCCACTCAGTGGACGCCATCCGCTCCGCGGATGTTCCCAGCGTGCAGCAGACCCTCGGCGAATTCAATCGACAGTTGATGTTGGACGTGGTACAATTCTATAAGCGGAGTGCTTGTCACCGGCAGCTACGGTTGGAGCTTCAGCGAGAGGACCTAATGGCAGAGAATCGAGACGAAGGCACAGGCGTGGAGAAGATCGGACTACGGCGTGATGTGACGATCTGGGGTTCCTATACGTGGGGGTACGCAGATGTCGGTGCGGACATCTATGTAGCCCTGGGGCTGGTGATCGGGGCTGCCCATGGAGGCGCTCCCCTGGCCTTCGCCCTGGCGGGGTTGGTGTACATCATGATTGGCCTGGCCTTCACGGAGCTGGCATCATCATACCCGGTGGCTGGTGGTGGTCACTACTACTCCCTGAGGGGTCTTGGAGACTTCTGGGGCTTTATGGCCGGCGCTGCCCTGCTCCTAGACTACACTATAGACATCTCGATCTTTGCGGTTGCCTCCACGGGCTACCTCAACTTCTTTCTGCCCTACTTCGGAATCCAGCTTTCATCTTTCGCGGTAAGCCTGGGCCCGTTCCAGGGTGTCAATGTCCTGTGGCTGGGCGAAACCGTGACCATGATCATCTTTCTGCGCTGGTTGAATGTACACGGCGTCCGCGAATCATCCCTGGTCAACGAGGTTCTGGGGCTCATAGACCTGATCATGGAGATCTCAGTGGTCGTCTCGGGCTTCATCCTAGCCTGGCGGCCGGAGCTGCTGGCCCAGCAGTGGCTGCATGAGTTCCCAGCCCCTAGGCAGTTCATGTATGGCTTCTCGCTGG
>JBAVWD010000615.1:0-4550 GCA_049697655.1 Anaerolineae bacterium
GCTCAGGATCCTCGGCGTGATGAGACATCCTGGGAGCATTCAAAGGGGCGCGTAGGATGGGGATATTCTGCCCCTCGATATCGACTTCGAACTCACTGACAGCGATCGAGTGCCCTTTGACGGAGCCGACGCCGACATAGCCGACTTGAGGGATGCAGACGAACACTCGGGCACCGGGGAAGAGGAGGGAGAGGGTGTTGCTGTACCACTTTCCTTGGCCCGCTGAGACGAAGCCGTACCTACGGGCATCCTCCCAGGCACGGTGCTCGCCTTCTCCAAAGGAGACGTAGAAATCCACTCCATTCCAGGGCTCCTTGGGGCCATTCTTGGCCCCGGCCTGATTGGGATCAATCAGCCAGGTTCGACTGAGGTACTCGGCGCCCCCGTCTTGAAAATGCCTAAAGAACACCACGTTGATTGGGACACCGTAGTTGGATGACAGGTAGTTGATGATTCGCTCTGTGCTCGAATCAAGTTCAGAGGCTACGACGACGATGCGGTGCTGCTCGTTCAAGGTCTCCGGAGGATCGGCGTCGAATCTCTCTGCGAATGCTTGCTCAAAGTGACGGGATGGTTCTCTCTCGGAATGGATTGCGGTGACATCCTCATAGGCGAGGTCCTGAACCCACGAGGCATAGTCCAGTGCTTGTGCGACTACTTCGCGCGGGGTTCTATTGCGCTTTAGCTCGACAATGACGACATGACCCTCGGCATCAATCGCGAGCAGGTCTATGAGCTTGCCGAATGCGGTAGGGACTTGGCGGCCGAGGAGCATCAGGCGGGGATCGACAAGGCGAATGTCGTTCTCAAGAAGCGACTCCAACTTGGCCTCAGCCTCGATGCTCGAGAATTCTACTTTGCGCAAGGGACCATCGATTCGCCAGATTTGTGTCTCAATCGGCATCGGGAAGTCCTCCATCCACCCGTGCGACACCACGGGAAAGCAACCGGCGGCGCCCGACTACACATTATACAATCAGGGGTCTCTCTCCGCAAAACGTGGAAGCACCGAGCCTGAGCAGCCTGGATAGGAGGGGCGGCTCACGTGCCCCGGGCAGGAAAGAGGATATGCTGACGAAGGGATCCACAGTATGGCCCGCGGCCATATCGTGGACCTCCGGAGAAGAACGGCCGATGCAGGCATCTGTGCTCATGGCGGCGCCCACGGCAGTGCCTGCTGGGCTCCCCTCAACGACAGCGTTCGCCGTCCTCTGGGGGTGGAGACCATCACAGACCAGGTTTGGCCGGCAGGGTACGCAAGGCGTGAACGAGGCCTGGACGGAAGGTACGCTGCCAACGCGTCGCATCCCGTGCCACGCCGGCTGCTCCATTCGAACCGGCGTGCGTGGTAAGACCGAACTCGGTCTCCCCCGGACCGTGATCGATGCGGTGCGATGGAGGGGCGACCAAGGTGTCCTATCTTTAAGGTGCAGCCCTCGATTCTTTAAGGTCCATGTTGGTCAAATCTATGGCACAGTAAATGCGGGCTGGGGTAGAATACTGGTGCCCACGTTGCGGGCGGAAGCGGCCGGGGCAGGGCCTTTCTTCCGTGAACCGAGAATTCGTCTCCGGAGATGTCCGTGGTCATTGACGACAACGCTCTAGCTGAAGAGTTCGTCTCCTTCTGCCTCGAGAGGCGCGGCCACAAGTGGCCCGAACTGTACGACGAGATGTGCAGGGTGGCGAGCTATCGACTCTTCAGAGACATGGGCTATCGCGAGTTGCGCGATCACGGAGTCTCCTTGAGTCTGGCGAACATGGAGCGACTGGCCGCTCTGGCCGACGTGCTGTCCTCCTCTGGCACCTCGTACCAGGCCTCCTGATACCTCATCTCCCCCACAACGTCTCATTGCCGGAAGCTCCCGCCCATGTTACAATCGACTGACCAGCGGGATCATCCGCAAGGAGGACAGTGCGTTGGAAGCCCTTGAACACCAAGTAGTGCTTTTCCTGCAGAACCTGATTCAGACCGTGGGCTGGGCCGGCATCGTGCTGGCGATGGCCATCGAGAGTGCGTGCGTACCCCTGCCCAGCGAAGTGACCATGCCCCTCGCGGGATGGATGTTGATCCAGGCGCGGGGATTGTCGGTGTGGCACACCTTCTGGGGCGGCTGCTGGGGTGCCGTGGGTTGTACCCTGGGCTCGGTGGTCACCTATTGGATCGGTGCGAAGGGTGGCCGGCCGCTACTGGAGAAGTACGGCAAATACGTCCTGATCCGGACTCACGAGATAGAAGTAGCCGATAGATGGTTCGAGAAGTACGGCGAGCACACCGCCTTCTTCTCGCGCCTGTTGCCGGTGGTGCGCACCTTCATCTCCTTGCCGGCTGGCGTGGCCAGAATGAACTTCGCCAAGTTCACCGTCTGGACCTTCGCTGGTTCCTTCATCTGGTGTTGGGTTCTCACGTGGGCTGGGTACGTCTTCGGTGAGCACTGGGAGAGGGTACGCGAGCTAATGCGTCCCTTCGACATACCTATTCTGATCGTGGTCTGCGGGCTGGCTGGCCTGTTTTTCTACCGCCGCCTGAAGAGCAGAAGAACAGAATCAGGGGCGGTGACGGAGGAGGCGTTGGAGTAGAGACGCCTTGGCAGACTTGATCAAGGTCTCCTCGGGCACCCTCGGTGTCTTGGGCATGGTGGATAGTCGGCTGGACGCCCCCCCGACCACTGCCTATCTGATGGTGGGGGGGCGTTGTTCTCGTGACTGCGGCTTCTGTGCCCAGGCGCGGAGCAGCACAGCTTCGGCCATGGCTCTGTCTCGGGTGAACTGGCCATCGTGGGATCAGGACGAGATTCTTGACGCGGTGGAGAGGGCCTATTCAGATGGCAGGATACAGCGCTGCTGCCTTCAGGTGACGGTCAGCCCGGGAGCCCTGGATAGGGTCAAGGAGATCGCTACTCGCCTGGGCCGCCGACTCCCGGTCAGCGCGTCGGTGGTGGCCAGCCCGGACCAGCTGGAGGAGTTGCTCGAGGCGGGTGTGGAGAGGGTAGGGCTGAGCCTGGACGCGGCAGACGAGGAGGCCTATCGCCGGGTGAAGGGCGGCGAACTGCACACCTCACTGGCTATCATCGAGGACGCGGCGAGGCGCTTTCCAGGTCGCATCACCACCCACCTTATGGTGGGTCTCGGGGAGACCGAAGCGGAGATGGTCCGCCTGATGGCGCTGCTCCTCAGTTGGGGTGTGACCCCTTCTCTGTTCGCTTTCACCCCCATCCGGGGAACCGCGATGCAACATGAGTCTCCACCGTCTTTGGAGAGTTACCGGCGCCTCCAGGTGGCCCGGTACTTACTTGTGCAGGGAGTGTGCTCGTTCGAGGACCTCTCCTTCTCCGAGCGGGGGCGACTCCTGGATTTTGGCCTTCCCCGGAGCGAACTGGCCAGTGCCCTGGCCGGTGGCGAGGCCTTCCAGACTTCAGGCTGCCCGGGATGCAACCGCCCGTACTACAATGAGCCACCCCGAGGGCCTTTGTATAACTACCCCCGTCCGCTCACCGGCACGGAGTTGAGAGACGCTCTGAATGCAGCACTGTCCTAGAGTGCCTTGCCCATGCCCGTCGCGAACTCCGTGCTGTCCTTGCCTACCGACGTCAAAGTGACTATCATAACAACACGTGGGGGTGGTTGAGACCCGGTGGCCTCCGCGGTCTTCAAAACCGTTGATGGGTAGCGACGAGCTAGCCATGGTGGGTTCGACTCCCATCCACTCCCGCCTCTGCCCCTGATGGACCTCCTCAATTGCGCTCGGTATCTGGTGTCGCCGGCCGTGTCCACTGTGCGTCTTGCTGACGTTTTCGAGGCGACGTTTCCCTGGCCAGGGCGAACTCGAACGCAGGCAGCACATGCTCTGTCAAGTTGTGGCAAATTGCCCAGTCCCAGATGGGGTCCATCTTCTTCCAGGCAACGTTGTATAGTATTCTCTTCAACGGGTTGGGCAGCCCGACCGATCGTCGAATGATGGAGCCGTACCTGTAGAACTGGTCGTAGGACCACCAGTATCCTTCCTCTAGTTGGGCCTCGGTCATGCGCCTCGGCTGGAAGACAACATGGCGCGTGTCGTATCGATCCCAGTCCCGGTGAAGGATGCGTCCTTCCAGCTCCAGCGTGGCAAACAGTCTGGTCTTGGGGAAGGGCGTCAGGATGTGGAACGTCGCCGTCTCGATCTTGTTCTCGATGGCGAACTCGACTGTCCTGGCGAAGACATCTGCGTCATCCTCGTCGAACCCATAGACGAAGCTGCCATTGATCATGATCCCGGCATCGTGGAACCTTCTGATGGCTTCGGCGTAGTCGTACTTCCTGTTCTGCGGTTTATGGGCACGCTCCATGTTGGCCTTGGAAATGGACTCGAACCCGACGAAGAGGCTCCGGCACCCGCAATCGTACGCCTCTTGAAGGAAGCCCGGAGTGTATGCAGCGTCCAGAGAGGCCGATGCCTGCCATACGAAGTCGTATTCCCTGAGCAGTGCGAAGAGCCTTCTCGCTTCCCTACGATTGCCCAGTAGATTGTCGTCCAGGAAGAAGACGAACTGGTGCCTGAACGTATCCAGCTC
>JBAVWD010000616.1:0-1828 GCA_049697655.1 Anaerolineae bacterium
AGCCAAACCTCTGCGCCACTTCTACAAGGCTTCGTGGAGTATCCTTGGCCCATATCCAGGTACTAGACGTTCACCAGGAAGGTGACAGCCCGATCCATCGGCGCGATGCCAGGGTGAAGCTGGTCCTCACGCTGGCCTTCATCGTGGCCATCACTGCTCTGCCCGCGGGGGCTTGGCTCGCGTATCTTCTGATCCTGCTGGCCGTGGGTTTCGTCCTGGGCCTGTCGCGCATCCGTCCTTCGCTGGTCCTCAAGAGATCCCTGGTGGCAATCCCCTTCGCCATGGCGGCATTGACCCTGATATTCACTCGCGAAGGGACCACAGTCGTCGCCTTCGAGCTGGCTCGGTGGAGCGTATCCATAAGTTACGAGGGCCTCGTCGCCTTCTCCAGCATTCTCACCAAGGCGTGGCTGTCGGTGCTGATTGCCACAATGCTGGTCACCTCCACCACCTTTCCCGACCTCGTGTCCGCCATAAGCTGGTTGAGAGTCCCAAAGGTCCTGGTCTCCGTGATCTCCTTCATGTATCGCTACATCTTCATCATCGCGGATGAAGCCCTCCGGCTGCACCGCGCCAGGGAAGCCCGGAGTGCTAGCCCGAAGGGAGCGACCCACGGAAGCATCATTTGGGAGACGAGAGTGCTGGGAGGCATGATCGGCTCTCTGTTTCTGCGTAGCTACGAGCGGAGCGAACGCATCCACGCTGCCATGCTCTCCAGAGGTTTCGATGGGGATATCCGTACCATGAGCTCCAGAGAATTGGGGCTTGGTGATTTCCTGGTCATTGGGGCCTTTCTGATCTATCTCCTGACCGTGCTGCTGGTAAGTCGTATCCAGCGGGGAACGTGAGATGGCCACCGCATCTGTCGCACCGGTCTTCACCGCGGAGAACAGCCTTGCTCAGGACGGCCTGCCCGGAGTGGCGGACAGTAGGCCGGGCTCCGTGATAGAGCTAGTCGGCCTCTCCTTCAGCTATCCCGACGGCAGACGGGCGCTTGACGACATCAACCTTGTGATCCACGCGCATGAGAAAGTGGCACTCGTCGGACCCAACGGGGCCGGGAAGTCAACGCTACTGCTTCACCTCAATGGCATCCTCACCGGACAGGGTGTCGTCAGGATCATGGGCAGAGAGCTGAGTAATGGCAACCTAGGCTTGGTTCGCAGTCAGGTAGGGCTGGTTTTCCAGCACCCAGACGACCAACTCTTCTCCCCGACCGTGTTCGAGGATGTGGCCTTCGGTCCGCTGCACATGAACCTGGACGAGGAGGAGGTCAGCCACCGCGTGCGTTGGGCTCTGGCCGAGGTCGGGATGGACGGTTTCGAGCACCGCATGTCACACCACTTGAGCCTGGGGGAGAAGAAACGCATTGCCATAGCCACTGTGCTGGCGATGCGACCGGCGATCCTCGCCCTCGATGAGCCGTCGGGAGAACTGGACCCCCGTGCAAGGCGGGGCCTGATCCGCCTTCTAGGGTCATTGCCCCAAGCCATGATTGTGGCCACTCACGACATACGCCTGGTGGACGAATTGCTGCCACGGACTGTCATCCTGGACGGGGGAAGAGTCGTCGCGGACGGCCCCACAAAGGTCCTCCT
Organism: Anaerolineae bacterium; assembly: GCA_049697655.1. Lineage (GTDB taxonomy): Bacteria > Chloroflexota > Anaerolineae > UBA7937 > B3-Chlor > JAUVXJ01. The sequence continues at coordinate 1,599 of JBAVWD010000616.1, forward strand.
GAAGGATGTGGAACTCCTCGACAGGCATGGCCTGGAACCGCCGTAGGGGCCGCCTATGATCGGCCTTGCGAGCTTGCCAGGGTGGCAAGGGGGAGTCGCGGGCAGCATGGTCTTACCAGAGATATTGTGCGGCGCCTGAGAAGAGGTATTGCAGACGGGCAGATAGTTGGTGCGTACCCAGACGCTTGGGGAGCCAGCGAGTTCGAGTAGGGCATCCGCCTGATCAGCCG
>JBAVWD010000617.1:0-4248 GCA_049697655.1 Anaerolineae bacterium
GGACTACTACACCCAGCCGCGGTTGCTCTTCCGGCTGATGAGCCCTGCACAGCAGCAGGTCCTGTTTGACAACACGGCCCGCGCCCTGGGCGACGCGCCGCGCGAGGTCAAACTCCGCCACATCGGCAACTGCCGAAAGGCCGATCCGGCCTATGGCAAGGGGGTAGCCGCCGCGCTCGGCATCCCGCTGAGAAAGGCGCCAAAAAAGAAGAAGTAGGGACGAGAGAAGGGGAGGCTTGAAGCCTCCCCTTCATGTCTAGGCCTATCAGGCCTATTGGCAGGTTTCGGCCGGTGGGGCCTACGCTGCCACAGCACCAGAGCCCAACTCAGGGGTGAGAGCCAGGGCGGGACAGAACAGCGGGCAAACCGCACCGCCAGAATCCCAGGCTTGCGCGCCAACCAAAAGGATCAGGATTCTGACTCAAGATTGGCGATTATTTCCAAGAAAGCCTGCCTGACAAACTCCCTGTTGGCCCCTGGATGCTTTTCTAAGTGTTTGTCTAAACCCTTTTCTTTGGTTTTGAAACCAAGGGTATCAACCACATCTTCTTTGGCAGCCGCTCCAAAACGACCAAAACAGTAGAGCAAGGCTTCGGTAATCGCTCTTACGGTGGGGACGATCTCTGCCTCTGAAAGGGGAATCGACTCCAAGGTATGTGTCTCTTCCTCTGGGGTTACCATCATTCACCTCCTTCCACTACAAAACCGCCCATAGGTCACTTGAATCCTATTATAGCATAGACGGGAGAAATGGCTGCATTCACCAGTGGGCGACCTGTTGTATAGTTCCCGCCGAAAAAGAAAAGGGCCATCCCGCAAAGGGACAGCCCTTTTGTAGCTACCTTGTACGGGGCTTACTCTCTCGTCCTCCAGCGAAGGGCAGCATACCCTGCCAGCCCTGCCAGGCCGCTGCCCAGGAGCAGTATTGACCCTGGTTCGGGGACGAACACCTCCTCCACAGCTTCCGGGCAGACGTCCTCCAAGGTGGCCCCCACCTCGTCGGACTCGCCTGTCTCCACCTGCCACACCCGCCAGGTATACGTGCCATAGATTTCCTGGCCTGTCGCGTCGCTCCAAAGACTGACCTCCGAACCGGCCAGAGACGCCTGTCCCCCACCGTCGCAAAGAATACCCGCTGCCCAAGTCTCAGTGTCTGTGGTCGCGGTGTGACAGTCCGTATAGTCGAACCCAGGACCCTTTGTGCTATGGCAGAGCGGGTAGTTGAGGTCATAGCCTGACATGACCACAAACCAAATGCCCATGCCCTCCTCCTGGGCCTCATCCGGTAAGCATTCGAAGCAAGTCTGGTCCGAAGTTATGCTCAGACTTGCCGCCAGCGCCACTCCCCCCGCCAGGAGCAGCGCCAAGCTCACACCCAATAATACGCCTCGTAGCCAAGGTTTCTTCATCGCCTCTCCCTCCTCTTCTCCTACAATGAGTCCAATCCTATTGCACACAGTATAGCACAATTCTGAACCCGTGTCAACCCCTAGGGCACATTCCTGAGCGGTACTGCTGGTGGCTCGCCACCATGTCACAATCCCCTCGAGGCCCCGCAGCGGGGCCTTGCTGGTTTCTCGCCAAGCTCCGCCCAAAAAGAAAAGGGCCATCCCAAAAAGGGGACAGCCCTTTTGTAGCTACGTTCTACGAGGCTTACTCTCTCGTCCTCCAGCGCAGAGCCTGCCCTGAGCGGAGTCGAAGGGTGGCGTACCCTGCCAATCCCATCAACCCGCTGCCGAGGAGCATCATCGTGCCAGGTTCGGGGACGAACTCGACCTGCGGCTCCAGGTAGTAGTCTTCGGTCTCCCCGTCTACTAGGCAAATCAAGGGAGAAGGCTTACCACCAGCCCACCACTGGGCACCGAGGGGGGAGAACTCCACGGCTGACAGAGTGACGCGGACCCACAGCGGGTCTGTCTCGCTCACAGGGTGGCAGGGCACGATGGGGATGGACGCCGTGAAGTGCCCGCTCACCGGGTCTGGCACTACTGGCCAGTCTTGGATCGCCCACTCGTCGCTGCCGCAGCCGCACGCTTGCCCGTCGTTCCAGTCGCCGTCGCGGTTCCAGTCGAACCAGGCTTCAACGTAATACTCGGGAACCGCTGCAACTGCTCCGATCCAGCCTTCCACGAAGATGGTCACCGGGCTGCAGTGGGGCAGACTCGCGGGGAAGGCCACTCCGTCGTCGTGCCCGTCCCGGTCGGCTGTGTCGGTCAGCGGATCAATGTTGCTCGGGCCGTCGGCGTCGGGCGCCATGTCGGCGTCCTGTTCACCGCTCTTGCTCGGGAGCGGTGCCGGACCAAGAAACGACGGAGAGAAGGCGCCATGGCACAACCCATAGCCATCGGGCGAGGGAGGTGCCGGTAGGGACGCTACCACCGGGAAGTTGGCCAACACGCCCGGCGGACCGCCAGCAGGATAGGCGGTCATAGGTACGCCGAAGTTGTTGAAACTCGTAGGCGCGTCGCCGACGTCTGTTCCTGCAGTTGGCACTCCCCCTGTTGTGCCATCCTGTGCGTGGGCCATCCCCGGCAGGATCAAGATCCCCGCCAGACAGCAGGCGGTCACCAGCAGTGCCCATCCTCTTGCCCTGTGCCGATTCTTCGCGTCCATCTTGAGCTCCCCCTCCTTGCCCTTGAGATAAAGAGAACCGTGATCAGTGACTTATTGGCGGTCTCCTACTCTCTCGTCCTCCAGCGCAGGGTCGCGTATCCTGCCAATCCCATCAACCCGCTGCCGAGGAGAAGTATGGACCCTGGTTCGGGCACAAACTCCACCTCGCACGGATCCAGGCAAAGCATGCCGGCGACAGTGGGAACGCCGATTGTCAGTTGGGGCCACCTGGCCGCACCTTGCACCCAGTTGAACTGGTTGGGGCAGTTACTCGTCCCCTGAGGGCACACCAGGCCAATCAGAGTCTTGTTGATCAAGAAACAGTCGCCCGGCCCCACCTTGTCCACGTCCGAGGCGCTCAGGTCTATCTCCCACTCCACGAACAGCGAACCGGGAGCCATCGCCCAGTTCACTCCGGGGATCGGAGTGACCGGGTCGCAACCGACGGGGCCCTGAGCAATCGGCACGAAGTGCTCCACGGGCACGGGCGCTCCCCCATTCTGCTCTTGAATGATCAGATACTCACCTTCCCCAGGCAGCGGGTCACAGTCTGCCGCTTCCCAGTCACCATCCAAAGCGTCGGGCTCATCCATGAACCTCAGAAAGTCGATACCCATCCAATACAGCGGATTCGCGACCACACTGTCCAGATACAGCAACTCCGCTAGATACAAGTGGCTCTCATCGTTCATGGCGTACAGCCATGCCGTCACCGTGGTCTGTGCCAATGAGGCGTCCCACTCGCCCCCCTCCAGGCCCAGGTCTGCAATCAAGCTATCTCCCGGTGTGACAGATATGGGGAACATCGCCACTACTCCCGCATTGTCCCACTCCCCTGGCGACCTCACCCCGTCGACATTCGCGCTGCCACACGTCGCCTGCAACTCCGCTCGCTGCGACAACGCACTCGCTGGGAACAGCACCAGCAGACACAGCACACTCACACCCAGCAGCAACCATCTTGGTTTCATCTCTATTGCCTCCTTGCCGTCTGCGCTGCTTCGTACGATTTCGCTCACAGTATAGCACGGTTCTGAATCCATGTCAACCACCTGGAGGGCATTGCTGAGCTGCATGGCTGGTGGCTCGTCCCCATGCTCCACCTACCCACCCCGCCCTCTCGCAATACTAGCCACCTGGCCAATCCCCGAATCCCCCGCCTGGCCGATGCACTCAGGCAATTCTCCGTGTATACTGGGTTCAGCTTGAAACAAATGCGTTGCCGCCTGGGCGGCAAAGGAGGCCAACATGCCGTGGATTGCGATGACTCTGGTGACTCTTCTCGCGCTGGTCGGCATATTCCTGGCGACAGTGGCGGGCATACTCGTCCTGGTTGCTGCCATCGTCATAGTTGCCAGAAAGAAGAGAAGAAAGGCGGTCCCAGCGGTCGAGCCGGCTGACTGACCACGAAGACGCTCCCTGACAGTCGTGCCGGGAGGAGAGAGAATGAAATACAGAGTTCACCGCTTGGACATCAAGATGACCAGCGACCAGAGCAAGTTGGAGCAATTCCTGAATAGCCTGGAGGGCGAGGTCGTAGGAATAATCCCCAACGTCACCCTCGGATTCTTCTGGGCTCACCGGGTGGATTTCGTTCTCATCGTAGAGAAGGTGGGCTGAACGTCCTGGGGACCG
>JBAVWD010000618.1:0-1554 GCA_049697655.1 Anaerolineae bacterium
ATCCAGGAGGCCGATCTCCTGCTGGCTCTGGGGATGAGGTTCGACGACCGAGTGACGGGTAGTCTGGAGCATTATGCCCCGAAGGCGCGAAAGATACACATAGATGCGGATGCAGCTGAACTGAACAAGATCGTGCCCGCTGACGTGGCCATCCTGGGAGACCTGCGTCAGGTACTCGCGGAGCTCCTTCCTGCGGTCGAGCGAACATGCCACCCTGAGTGGCTGGAGCGGATCGGTGCCTGGCGCGGGCAGAGTAGGGCGAGAGACATATTGAGCCAACCACAGAACGGACGTCTTGTGGCTCCCCGCGTGATCGATGCGCTGTGGGAGGAGACGCAGGGAGACGCTCTGGTGGTCACGGACGTCGGCCAGCACCAGATGTGGACAGCGCTCTACTATGAACTGGACCGTCCGAATCCCCTGATAACCTCAGGAGGGTTGGGGACTATGGGCTTCGCGCTGCCGGCGGCCATCGGGGCGCAGATAGCGCAGCCCGACAGGGAAGTGTGGGCTGTTGTGGGCGATGGAGGCTTTCAGATGACGATTCAGGAACTGGGCACCTTGGTCCAGGAAGGCCTGCCGGTGAAAATCGCCCTGGTGAACAACAGCTACCTCGGTATGGTCCGCCAGTGGCAGGAGATGTTCTACGACAAGCGGTACGAATCGACCTATCTGGTCAATCCAGATTTCGTTCGATTGGCGGGGGCCTACGGTATCCCGGCGTTTCGCGTAAGAGAGCCGAAGGACACCGCAGCCGCCATAGCAGCAGCCCGGAGGGAGACAGGGCCTGCTCTCATCGAGTTCGAGGTTGCTCGAGAGGGGGAGGACGGCAATGTGTATCCCATCGTTCCCCCTGGAGCAGCGCTGCACGAGATGGTGCGGCGGCCCCAGCCTTGCGTCGAACTGGCACGACCCCTGGAGGCCTAGAGATGAGCCGCACCCTGATCGCCCTGGTCGAGGACAAGCCCGGAGTGCTGGCTCGGGTAGCGGGCCTTCTTCGGAGGCGGGCTTACAACATTGAGAGCCTCACCGTGGGGCATACACAGGAACCAGGCGTCTCGCGTATGACCATCGTGGTGGACAGTGATCAGGAAAGCGCGTTGAAAGTTGCCCGGCACTTGAACAAGTTGGTCAACGTGATAGGCGTTGAGGACGTCACCGAGCGTCCTCTCGTGGCGCGCAACCTGGCTTTGATCAAGGTGCGAGTGAATGGCGGATCGAGGGCCGAGGTGATGCAGATCGTGGACACCTTTCGAGCCAGGGTGGTGGACGTCGGCCTGGATTCGCTGATGATCGAAGCGACAGGCACCGAAGACAAAGTGGATGGCCTGGTCCAGGTGCTGGAAAGTTTCGGCATTCTCGAGATGGCGCAAGGCGGACGGGTGGCCATGGTGCGCGGCAGGCAGCAAACGTAGGAATCAAGGAGAGAATCGATGGCGAAGATAAACTTTGGCGGGACAGTGGAAGAGGTGGTGACGCGAGATGAGTTCCCCCTGGAGAAGGCGCGCCAGGTTCTCCAAGAGGAGGTCGTGGCCGTGCTTGGCTACGGTGTAC
>JBAVWD010000619.1:0-1718 GCA_049697655.1 Anaerolineae bacterium
CAGTGCTCCGCCAACGTTCCGGAAGAGGAGCGCTGCTGTCCCAAGCTGGGCATTTGCGAACTGGAGAAGATCGTTGACTACATCGGCCTTCCAGAAGGGTTGCCCAAGTACACACCGAGGAACATCCCCGTGCTGGACGCCGAACCCCTGTTCAACCGGGACTACAACCTCTGCATAGGCTGTACCCGCTGCGTCCGCGCCTGCCAGGACCTGCGGGGCATCAAGGCCATCGGCTTCGCCCACCTCGACGGAGAGGTTGTCGTCGGCACCGTAGACGGACCTACGCTCGCAGAGTCCGCCTGCAAGTTCTGCACGGCCTGTGTCGAGGTGTGCCCCACCGGGGCTCTCACCGACCAGATCGAGATCACCTCAGCCAACAAGAAGGAAGCCCTCGTGCCCTGCGTGGCAGCTTGCCCGGCAGGGGTGGATGTCCCCAGATACATACGGCTCGTCGCCGACGGCAAGTACGCAGAGGCCGAGGCCGTCATCCGCGAGAATGTTCCTTTCCCCGCCGTCCTGGGGCGCGTCTGCTTCCACCCCTGTGAGGAAGCCTGCCGGCGCGGGGAACTCAACGAACCCATGGCCATCTGCGACCTGAAGCGATTCGCCGCAGATCAGCAGACCGACCTGTGGAGGAGCCATCTCCAGCGGGTCCCGGCGACCGGGAAGAAGGTGGCCATCGTGGGCTCAGGTCCCACGGGGCTCACTGCTGCCTACTACCTCCACGCCCTGGGCCACCAGGTGACCGTGTTCGAGTCCGAAGCAGAGCCGGGCGGGATGCTTCGTTGGGGGATCCCAGCCTACCGGCTGCCCAGCGATGTGGTGAAAGAGGAGATCGACGAGTTGCTCTCCCTGGGGATAGAACTGAAGGCCGACACTTCCGTCGGCGAGAACCCGTCTCTCCAGGATCTGCGCAAAGAGTACGGCGCCGTTCTGCTGGCCGTAGGCGCTCAACAGTCCAGGAAGATCCCCGTGGAAGGGGCGGACCTGGATGGAGTCCTGTGGGGCATGGACTTCCTCAGGGATGCCAGACAGGGCAAGCACCTGGAGCTTCCCGAGAGGGTGGTGGTCATCGGCGGAGGTGGGGTGGCCATGGACGTGGCCCTCACCGCGCTGCGGCTGGGGGCAAGAGAAGTTCAAGTGGCCTGCCTGGAGTGCAGGGAGGAGATGCCGGCCAACGAGTGGGAGGTAGAGGAAGCCATCGAAGAAGGAGTGATCATTCACCCATCCTGGGGTCCGCAGAGCATCGTGAGCGACAATGGCCGGGTGAAGCAGGTGAACCTGGTTTGCTGTACCTCCGTCTTTGACGAGCAGGGTCGCTTCAACCCCTGCTTCGACGATGCTCAGACCACGTCCATAGAAGCGGACATGGTCATCCTCGCCATCGGCCAGGCCTCGGACCTGTCCCTGGTGGAGGGCACAGGTGTGGAGGTGCAGCGCGGGCTTGTCCAGGCCGACAAGGAGACGAAACAAACCGGCGTCGAGGGCCTGTTTGCCGGCGGCGAAGTGGTGAGCGGACCGGCGATGGTCATCGACGCCGTCAACATGGGGCGGCAGGCGGCCATTTCCATAGACAGGTACCTCGGCGGAGAGGGCGACATCGCCCAGGCCCTGGCACCGGCAGAGGAGTTCGATCCCTACCTGGGCCGGCAGGAAGGCTTCGCGGAGCTGGCGCGAGTGGCCATGCCAGCGTTGCCCGTCGATCGACGCCACCAGGG
>JBAVWD010000620.1:0-9738 GCA_049697655.1 Anaerolineae bacterium
GCTTTCATGGTGTCTGGCATTCCTGCAAATGCTCCCTCAGTCGCGCTGGTTTACCAGAGACATTTTATCATTGTCCCACACAGTGGTCAAGGGTGGTGCGTTTGATGTGACCCCGTGACGGTGGTAGAATCGGTATGGTTGCCCAGCGGCACTGCGAGAGAGACGAGATGGGGCACAGGACGGGCCAATTGCTACTTATTCTGTTGGCGGGCATTCTTCTCACCGCCTTGCTGGTGCTTGCCTGGGGACGCCTGAATCAAGCGCCCAGGCCAGCTCACGTGGGGCCGCTATCGTCTCCCGCGACAACCGACACACTCCCTACGCCCGCTCCCGAGATCCAGGAGGATAGCTATACGGAGGCCAGGAGGAGCATGGTGGAGTACCAGATTCGGTCCAGAGGGGTGCAACATCCGCGTGTTCTGACCGCGATGGAAGCGGTGCCGCGCCACGAATTCGTACCCGAGGAGTATCTACAATCGGCCTACAGCGACGGACCTCTGCCCATCGGGCACGGCCAGACGATCTCGCAGCCGTATATCGTGGCAGTGATGACGGAGCTGTTGGAGCTGGAAGAAGGTGACAGGGTCCTGGAGATCGGGACCGGCTCGGGCTACCAGGCTGCCGTCCTGGCTGAGATAGTCGATGAGGTGTACACGGTGGAGATCATCCCCGAACTGGCCAAGTCGGCGCGGGAACGTCTGGACAGGCTCGGGTGTGGCAGCGTAGTCTCCGCGAACGCTGACGGATATTATGGCTGGGAGGAGTATGCTCCGTACGACGCCATAATTGTGACGGCAGCGCCAGATCACGTTCCCCCGTCCCTTGTTGAGCAACTGAAGGATGGCGGAAGGATGGTGATTCCTGTGGGGCCTGTGGGTTGGTATCAGACGCTGTGGCTGATTACTAAGACGGGCCGAGAGGTCGAGTACCATAACAAGGGGGGCGTCACGTTCGTTCCCCTAACTGGAGAGCACTAGTGGGTGAACTGCTGCCGGAGGCTGGGCCGCATGGCGGGCGAGAAGTTCAGGTGCTGCTATCCCCTCAGGGTCAGATACGCGGAGACGGATGCCCAGGGTCATGTGTTCTTCGGCAACTACTACACCTATTTCGACGAAGCTTTGCTGGAATACATGAGGGCCATCGGATACAGCTACCAGGACCTCTTGGATGATGGGATGGATCTGCTCTATGTAGAGTCCCGGTGCCAGCACCACGCTCCTGCGTACTTCGATGATATGCTCGACGTGCATGCACGCATAGGGAGCATTGGCCATAGCAGTCTTACCTTCGAGTTCTCGATCTACAAAGACGGCTCCAATCGCCTGGTCGCCACCGGCCACATAGTGGCTGTCAACGTAGATGGGGTCACCCGCCAACCGGTGCCTGTTCCCGAGGCATTGCGTCAAGCCGTCAGCGGGTATGAGAACTGAGCCCACTGCCCCTCGTCCAACAAGAGCGGTCTGCTCTTCTTGCCTGTTGCTTCTCCAGTTGCTATAATGGCTCGAGTCTGGGAACACGCATGCGGACCGAATCATGCCTGTGATGCGCGTGGGAGTCGTGTTGGGTGGGATCTCTGCCGAGAGAGAGGCCTCGTTGGCCAGTGGTCGGCAGGTGTGTGTACATCTCAACCCGCAGAAATACTCCGTCGTTCCTCTGTTTATGGATCTGGATGGGCGTCTATGGCACATCCCCCAGAAGTTGTTGATCCAGAACACTACGGCCGACATTTTGGCGCGGCTCGAACGAGAAGCGACGAGGGTATACTACGAGGACCTGCCCTCACTCATCGACTTCGCCTTTATTGCCCTTCATGGCAAGTTTGGGGACGACGGTTGTGTGCAGGGCTTGTTGGAGTTGCTTCGTATCCCCTACACGGGTTCCGGCGTCCTGGCCTCAGCCGTGTGCATGGACAAGCACATGGCGCACAGAGTGCTGAAGCACGCGGGCGTCGAGGTGGCCCGGGAGTTGTTGGTTGAGGACCTGGATTGGGCGGAGAATCCGGAAGGGGTTCGCGCCCAGATCCTGGAGGCCGTTGGCCTGCCTTGCGTGATCAAACCAGATCGGGAAGGTTCGAGCATTGGCGTGTCTGTCGTCAACGAGAAGAGCGAGATCGACGATGCCTTGAGAGAGGCCTTCTCCTGGGATAGCCTGGCGCTCGTGGAGGAGCGCCTCGAGGGCTTGGAGTTCTCCTGTATAGTGTTGGGCAACGAGGAGCTCCAACCTATGGTGCCCACCGAGACGGCTACGGCCAACCCCTATCTGACCTACGAGGACAAGTACATGCCGGGGCAGTCCCAGAAGATAACGCCGGCCCGGGTGAGCAAGGAGGTGCTGGAGAAGATCCAGCAGGAGGTGCTGAAGGCCTACCGGGCGCTGGGAATGACCAACTACGGCAGGATTGACGGGTTTCTGGTGGATGGGGCTCGTATCCTGATCACTGACCCGAACACATCCTCCGGGATGAATCCTTCATCTTTCTTGTTCCACCAAGCGGCGGACATCGGACTCAATCCGATGATGCTTTTCGATCGTATGATAGAGTTGGCGAGAGAGGCACATGCCGCCAAGAGAGGGCCGCTCTAGGGCCGCAACGACAGGCATGGGGCAGATGGGCGAAGAAAGTGGCGCGGCAAAGCTAAGAGTGGGCGTGATCCTGGGGGGCATATCTTCCGAGAGGGAGATCTCCCTGGAAAGCGGTCGCAACATCTATTTCAATCTGAACCCTCAGAGATATGAAGGGGTGCCGATCTTCCTGGACTCCGAAGGGGGTTTCTGGGTGATCCCGCTGCAACTACTGGTGCAGAATACAACACTCGACATAACGGAGCGCCTGGAACGGGAAGCCACTCGAATCGCCTACGAGGAGCTGGGATCCGTCGCGGATTTCTTGTATATCGGGCTACATGGTAAGTACGGCGAGGACGGTTGCCTTCAGGGTCTATTGGAACTGGTGAGAATACCGTACTCCGGCTCTGGAGTGATGGCCTCGGCCATCGGGATGGACAAGCACATGCAGCGGACGCTGCTGTCGGCGGCAGGGATGAAGGTACCCAAGTACTTGGCCGTCAGCGAGAGGGACTGGGAGGAGGAGGCGGAAGAGATATTGGGCCGTGTCAAGGACACGCTGGGCTATCCCTGCGTGGTCAAGCCGACTCGCGAGGGTTGTAGCACCGGGCTATCGGTGGTGCGCGAAGCGAGCAGCATGGGTGCGGCACTGGAGAACGCCTTCAGGTGGGACACTGCTGCGCTTGTAGAAGAGGAACTGGCGGGCATGGAGATCACCTGTGCAGTGATGGGGAATCGGGAGTTGACGGCGCTACCGCCCACCGAGACCGTTCGCAAGGGCGATTTCCTTACGGTGGAGGAGAAGTTCCTGCCGGGGGAGGGAGAGAACATCACACCAGCCAGGCTGCCGCAGGAGACGATCCAGAAGGTGCAGGAAGTGATGGTGTGCGCCTACAGGGCTCTTGGGCTGAAGGGCTACGCTCGCATGGATGGGTTCGTGATCGGCGGGGAGGTGATCGTCACCGAGTCCAACACGCTGCCGGGTATGACCCCCTCTACCTGCATCTTCCACCAGGCGGCCGAGGCAGGCATGAGCCCGATGGAATTCATCGACAAGATCATTGAGCTTTCCCTGGAAGCCCACGCCCACAAGAAGGGGCCTCTGGCCTGAGGAGAACTGGTTATCTAGAGTAAGCTCCCCTCTGGAGCTTGAGCAACGCCGCTATCCCCCCTTCGGCTAGCTCGAGCAACTGGTTCATCGCCTCCCGCGTGAAAGTACCTTGCTCTGCGGTTCCCTGAATCTCCACATATTCATGGGCGCCGTTCATCACCACGTTGAAATCCACCTGAGCCTGGGAATCCTCGTCGTAGTTCAGGTCCAGCAGTACCTCATTCTGGACGACACCCACGCTGACGGCAGCGATAGGCGATCCAAGCACTCTGGGCGATAGGAGACCTCCTTTGATGAGCTTACGGAGCGCTATGGCCAGCGCCACGTATCCTCCGGTTATGGATGCGGTGCGGGTACCACCGTCAGCCTGAACGACATCGCAATCGATGGTTACTGTCCTCTCCCCCAAGAGCGTCAAGTCCACGCCAGCCCTGAGCGATCGTCCGATGAGGCGCCTGATCTCCTGGGTGCGGGCTCTGGGCCCTTTCGTCTCACGTGGTGAGCGCTGATGGGTGGCACGAGGCAACATCCCATACTCTGCTGTGACCCAGCCTTGGCTCTGATCGCGTAGCCAGGGCGGTACTCGCTCCTCCACAGAGGCGGTGCAGATCACCCGAGTACGACCCATCTCGATCAGGACAGATCCTTCAGGGTAGTCGAGATACCCCGGGGTGATGACCACAGGGCGCATCTCGTTCTGTGCCCGTCCGTCGAGTCTCATGGAGCCTCCCCTTGATGATACTGAGTGCGACTATCCTGTAGATGGTTGCTTCCGACCATCGTTTGTCGCCAGCACCATTAGTGCCTATGGGGCTCCCTCAGTTTGAGGGATAGCACCAGGCCAGCAGTGGTTCCTACCGTCGCCGCAGCGAAGAGAATGGGGTATGACGTGACTTGCAGCAGCCATCCGCCGAGTAGAGGCGCCATGAAGACCACGATGCCCCCCAGGGTGTTGTACAAGCCTACATAGGCCGGCGTTTCTTCCGGCGGGGCGATGTCCAGCACGAAATTCATGAAGCCCTGCATGTAGCCAGCATAGTTTCCACCGATGAAGACGAATACCAGCGCATAGACGTAGGCTGCGATGGCTTCCGGCGGTGGAGAATAGTGCACGGCCAGGGCCAAGATGGGACTACTCACACTCAGCGCGACGGTCAACTGGCTGACGATCCTGCTGCCGGATCTCTCGTTCAGGTAGCCCATGGCTAGACTGGCGATCACACTTCCCAACATTTGGGCGGATACAAACAGGCCGACGCTTTCACTGCCTATGCCAAGCACGTCTGTGGCGTGAATCACGTAGAAGGGCACCGCCAGCCCGCCGAGTGCTGCGAGGATGCGAACCAGGTTGATCAGCCGTAGCTGCTTGTCTTCGCGAAACAGGCCAGCCAGACGGGGCAGATACGCACGCCACGGCTCTCGTTCACGGCGCACCTTGTGGATTGGCTCTCTGACAAGGGTGAAGGAGGCGAGGGACAGCATCAGCAGGGCAGAGCACACCAGGAACAAGAGGCCGTAGTTCTGAGGGAAAGACGGCCCGCCAGGACCAAGTAAGCGCGCAACCACGACGCCCGCACCCATGGAGAGTAGCCCAGTGAGGCCCTGCGCAGTACCGTAGAAACGGCCACGTCTCCGGGCAGGTATGACCTTGCCCAGCACGTCGAACCAGGCCACGCTTGCCAACCCATCAAGGGTCGAGAAGGCCGTTTCCACGAGGAGGAAGACGGCAAGTAGAATCCAGGGATAGCTCTTGCCGGCGACCAACGCGAATAGCGCCACTACGAGATACATGGGTCGCCCCACCAGCGCCATGGCGATGACCCATGGCTTTTTCCGCTCTCTGCCGCCGACATAGTTCGCGGCGACAAGCTGTGGAAGAAGCCAGACTCCGTTGGGCAAGGTGGCTGCCAGTCCGACCAGAGGCGCGAAATCGGTCAACTGGTTGACGAATGACGGAATGACAGTGGTGCAACTGATGAATGCCATACCGGTGACAAAACACACCCAGTCGCCCACCATGCAGGCGAAGTTGCGGCGGTAGTGAGGGCCCGGGTCACTCATTGCGGCATCGTCCAACCGTATCTGGCCAAATCGATGCGGCCGGTATAGTCGAAAGCAATGCCGTCCTCCTCCAGCATCGCCCTCTGTTCGCTGGCTCGCTGTCCATGGGGCGGGCCGCTGATGCGCCCTTCAGAGTTGACTACTCGATGCCAGGGAACGTCCAGCCCTTCGGGTAGTGAGCCCAGGGCCCACCCCACCGTGCGCGCCCCCCGAGGGTTGCCGAGGTAGGCGGCAATCTGGCCATAGGTTGCCACCTGGCCTCGAGGAATCATCGATGCGATCCGATACACTTCCTCAAAGAAACCCTTGGTCATCTCACTCTCTGCTCCAGAATCTCTGCCACGCCGACCCGGTGCCACCGTTTCCGGCAGTAGCGACCTCTGCTAGACCCGAAGGTGAACGCCGGGCCGCGCCGTCTGCCACGATGCCGGGCGGCTTGTTCTTGTGTGGTGTCCGCTCCCCCGCTGGGTCCGACGCTCGGCTCCCTCTCCTGGCAAGGCTGCTAGGCGCGAGTGTGGTGCCGGTGACCGTGGAGTGTTTCTTGGGGGGGCGGTGAGGAGCGGTAGGCGGACCACGCTGGCGGCGATCTCAGGCGAGTTCTCTGGCAGTCACTTAGCTAGAGTCTTGTTCCATAGCCCCCGCGTGTCGAGAAAGTGGCTCAGTATAGTGCATCATAGATCGACCGTCGCTTCAGAAAGACGGATGGTTCGATGCGACGCGTGTGGTCCCTCCGCATCTAGATGGCGAATCGTCGACCCTGCTCCCGGAATCTGGCCTTGGCACATTGGCTGGCTCATCCAGAAGAAGGGGCTTGCTGCGAGGTGTATACTACTATAGCCCTCGTCGCCGGCGAGAGCGGTACAAACGATCCGACCTTGCATCTGTGCGGCAATTATAGCATCTGTGAGACGTTGCCGCGAGGCGCCGATGGCGACAAGGACCCAGGCTGGTCGGATCGCTGCCAGTCCGAGACGACGAGAGCTGATGGGTACGTCGGTCAGCCCGCTGGCCATTGCGGGCTCTTCCATCCTCGGTCGAGGCATCAACCGGCGGGGCGATGGGGACCCCTTCTTGGTAGTCCCGGTCAGCAAGGGCATCGGAACTGCGCTGCTACTCATGACGGAAGTCCCGGCCCAGAGGCTCCTGTAACCGAGTGCAAGGCACTGGATGATCGTTGCCCGGTTGGCGGTAGTGAACACCGTTTTCGCCTTCACCTCGTGGAATCGCACCCTGAGGACCCCTACGGCTGTGGAGTCCAGCATTATCAATGGCACGATGCCGGAGCAGATCGTCCGTCTCGCCTGGCTGTTCCCGAGTGAGCGGCTGAGTTGGCCGCCAGGCCTGGGATTCAGCGTCGCTGCGGGCGGAACCTACATCGTCCAGCTCAGGTGCAGGCAGCACCGGGGCAGGGCTGGCAACCAAGGCTGATACGTGGTATGATATGATTAGGTCAGTTAGATACTGGTACTGACACTAGTAGGGGGAGAGGTGCGAGAGACATGCGTGAGGAAGTGGAAAAGGCCCTGAAGAGCATCAGGGAGTACCTGAAGATGGACGGTGGTGATATCGAACTGGTCGATGTTGGTGACGACGGCGTGGTCAAGGTCAAGTTGATGGGTGCCTGCGCTGGATGCCCGTTCTCTGCAATGACGGTGCAGATGCGTGTCGAGAAGACGCTGAAGGAACAGGTGCCTGGAGTGACGAGGGTGGAGAACGTAGCTGCACTGCCAGCGTAGTGAACGTGTAGCCAGGTGCCATGATGAGATATGCACACCTGCCGCCTGCGGGCCCCGGGCCCGCAGGCTTTCTTCGGTCTCGCGGGTGTACGGTAGGAGGGCAAGGTTACGGCGGCTTCGGGAATCGGAAGAAGGGGAGAGCGCGACACGGCCGGCGCTCCACCGCGGTCTTTGCCTGCGCATTACTGATGGGGAGGTAGCTGTTGAAGAGAGTAGGAGAAGCCACGAGCAGGCTGCTCCTCCTGCCTATACTGGTTCTGACACTCTGCCTCGCCGCCTGCGGACCATCCTGGCAGGTCGCTGTTTCGCGGCCAGATGGCACCGAGCTCCTCGTCGATGCCACGGTACTGGCCCAGTTCAGCGATTTCGCGGAGCCACTGGAGGGAGCACAGGCGGTTCCTCTTGAGCGCGTGCTCGTGGCTGCCGGACACTCCGCCGTTGACACTCTACACATCACTATTGAGGGCGATGATAGTGAGTCCAGCTTTGTCTGGGCGTCCGTTGCAGATGAGGCATGGTGGCTAACTGACGGGAGTCTTGCGATTGGGGACAAGCGATTGCGGGCTTCGCGCCTCGAAGTGGAGCCCCCACCGTTGGCGGATGCGGTCGAGGCGTCCATCACAGACATCGCGCCGACAGTGGCTGTTGCACTCGGTCTTCCAGTGCCTTCCGAGGCTGTGGGGAAACCGTTGCAGGCGCCTTCGGCCGATCGCGCCATACTCATCTTCCTTGATGGTTTCGGCTACACGCGCTACACAGAAGCTCTCGCCGATGGGTTGATCTCCAATCTGTCGGGTCTAGGAAGGCCACTGGTCGCGGTGACGACTTATCCACCGATAACGTCCGTGTCCACAGCTTCGCTCCTCACGGGTGCGACTCCGGACGTGCACGGGGTGGATCAGCGGGGTATCCGCAAGACAGACACCGA
Organism: Anaerolineae bacterium; assembly: GCA_049697655.1. Lineage (GTDB taxonomy): Bacteria > Chloroflexota > Anaerolineae > UBA7937 > B3-Chlor > JAUVXJ01. The sequence goes on from JBAVWD010000620.1 coordinate 8,402, forward strand.
GACGCTGTTCGATGTGGCTGTGGCCGCCGGGCTCAGGATTCTGACTGTGGAGGGGGAGAGCCTGGCGTTCGAGTTGCGCGGCGCGGAGCTTCAGCTCTCCGCTGATTTCGATGGCAACGGCAGCACCGACGACAATGTCTTGGCCAATGCCCTGGAAGTCCTGCGTGCTGATGAGTGGGACATCCTGTTCGTGCATTTCCACGGTGTCGACGATGCGGGTCACACGTATGGCCCAGGGGCCCCCGAGGAACGTGCCGCCATACAGGAGGTGGACGGGGCCGTGGGGCGGATCATGGAGTCGCTGCCAGAGGGCACGCTGGTCATCATCTTCGCGGACCACGGGATGCACCAGGTGGAAGAGGAGGGTCGCCTTGGGAACCACAGCCAACCCGTCGAGCGAGACATGTTCATCCCCATCTTCCTGGTGAGCAAGTAGCGTCTCCAGTGGTAAACGGCAGCGATCCCTGCCTTCTAGCGGAACCCGGGCGAATGCTATCCTGGCTGGAGCTTGGTCGGGGTATCAACCTGATAGGACGAACATCTGACACTTCCACAGAGACGGTGAGGTCGAAGACGGGTGTGTGCTCGTTTGAGTGGCTCGGGTAGGAGGAGATGAGCATGACCAGGGTGAACAGGAAGAGGGTGGTGGTCACTGGAATGGGGGCTCTCACGCCGCTGGGCCTCAGTGTCGAGGAGACGTGGCGGGGGTTGTTGGAGGGGCGCTCCGGCATCGGTCGAATCACGCAATTCGATCCGTCGCCTTATCCGGTCCAGATTATGGGGGAGGTGAAAGGGTTCGATCCGGAGAGGTACATAGATCCGAAAGAGGCCAAGCGCATGAGCCGCTTCAGCCAACTCGCGGTGGCTGCTTCGAAGATGGCTGTGGAAGAGTCAGGCCTCGTAGTGGACGAGAGCATAGCCGAAGATGTGGGTGTGGTCCTGGGCACTGCCATAGGTGGCGCCCTGGTCGAGGGAGAGCAGGCCCACCTCCTCCTGCTCAACAAGGGGGTGCGGCGAGTGCCGCCGCTCTTTGTGCCGAACATGATGCCCAACGCGGCGGCCCATCACGTGGGTGTCGCCTTTGGCATCAGGGGATACACATCCACCGTGATCGCAGCGTGTGCGTCAGGGACCCAGGCTATCGGGGAAGGAGCGCGGGCCATACGAGATGGCCTGGCTAAGGTGGTGCTGGCAGGTGGTACGGAGTCCACGGTCTGCGAGCTGGCTTTGGCGGGCATCTGCGCGATGCGGGCGGTATCCACACGCAACGACGAGCCGGAGAAGGCGTCACGTCCCTTCGATGCCGAGCGCGACGGCTTCGTATCCTCAGAAGGATG
>JBAVWD010000621.1:0-5189 GCA_049697655.1 Anaerolineae bacterium
GGGCCACCATCCCCCTTCGCGCCAACTCCCGGGCTGTGGCCACGATGACCGGGACGTCCGCACTACCTCCGTGGAGGGAGTGTGGATGACAGACCACGACAGCCGGGCGCGGCGATGCCTCCAGGTCAGGGATGTGAATCACGCCCTCGAGCTGAAGAGAATCAGCCTCCACGCTGTGAAAGATAATCCGTTCTTCCTGTTTCAATAGGCCTGATCCCCGGCAACCATTCTAGCACAGCAGGTGATAAATGGCCATAGGGTCCATCCTGTGTTAGAATAGTCTTCTGACGGAGGCAAAAGATGAAGATACTCCTGGTCAGTCCGGAGTCCAAGACCTGGAGTTCCCGCAAGCACATCCCTCTGGGTCTGGGTTACCTTGGCGCAGTGCTGGAGCAGGAAGGACATGAAGCCCAGCTCTGGGATGCGGCCGTAGAAACAGAGCCCCTGGGCAACCTGCTCGATGGGGAGCGGTTCGATCTGGTGGGCATCACGAGTGTGACCCCCCTTATCTACGAAGCCTGGGAAGCAGCCCAAGAGGCCAGGAGGCGAGAAGCTGTCACCATTCTGGGAGGCCCACACCCCACTCTTATGCCCGGCGAGTCGCTGGAGCGACCCCAGGTGGACCTGGTGGTACGAGGCGAGGCCGAGGAAACCATCATCGCCATCATGCGTCAACTGGAGAGGGATCGGGGACAGCTTGACCCGAAGACCGGCTTCCGACGTTTCCCGTCCGCGATTTGGAGCGAGATAGAAGGCCTTTCCTTCCGTAACTCGGCAGGCGAAGTCGTTCACAATCCCCCACAGAAGCCTCCCAGGGACCTGGATGGCCTGCCCTTTCCAGCCCACCACCTGTACAAGATCGAGCGGTACACCAACCTTCAGCCACACACCGACGGGCTTGATCCGCAGGCACGCTCCTACACCATCATCACCTCCCGTGGCTGTCCATATCAGTGTATCTACTGCTCTAAGGCCGTCACCGGCAACACCTGGCGGCCTCGCTCACCCGAGAACGTGGTGGAAGAATGGCGCAAACTGGTCGTCGATCTGAAAGCCACTGAGATCGGCGTCACCGACGATGTTATGACTCTCGATATCAGGCGGGCGAAGAGGATCTGCCAGCTGCTCATAGACCGGGGACTCAACACTGTGCCTTGGATCACCATCCACGGTATCAGGGCCGACAACACCGATCTGGAGCTGTTCCGGTTGATGAAGGCGGCCGGATGTAAGCGCGTAGGCTTCGGCGTGGAGAGCGGAAACCAGCGAGTCCTGGATATGATGAAGAAAGGTCAGACCATCGACGATGTGCGCCAGGCCTTTGGGAACGCCAGGAAGGCTGGCCTGCAGACCATCGGGTTCTTCATCTTCGGCCTGCCAGGGGACAACGAGCAGTCCATGGAAGACACCACTAAGCTGGCACTGGAACTGGACCCCGATCTGGCCAACTTCATGATCGCCGCTCCGTTCCCGGGCACGGAGTTGTACCAGATGGTGCAGGAAGAGGGTGACCTCTTTTGTCACGACTGGCGCGACTTCGCCATCCACGACAACAAAGCTCGCTTCTCCATCGGAGAAACGACGCCGGAACTGGTCGAGCGGAAGTGGCACCAGGCCTATCGGCGTTTCTATCTGCGACCCGGCCGCCTCCTCCGGAAGGGGCTGCGCCCCGAGTTCTGGAGAAGACTCCCCACGTATGTGTCGGATGCCAGGCGCTTCTTCATGTCCAGGTCGCATTCGCCCAGCTGACCTATCGGACCACAGCCTCGAATCTGTCCCTGTTGAAAAGCCCCCCATAGCTACCCTGGAGGCAACTTGGAGCCCATAAGCTTAGAACAGGCGCGAGGATACTACGACGATGCAGATCCCGCCCACGACTTCGATCACGTCCTGAGGGTTCTGGCCCTGGCAGAACGTATCGGCTCTGCTGAGGGAGCCAACATGGAGATCCTCAGGCCGGCCGTCCTGCTCCACGACATCGGCCGCCCCGAAGAGCTGAGAGACGGACGTTGCCACGCCCAGGTCGGGGCGCAAAAGGCACGACGCATCTTGAGTTCGTGGCCCGCGAGCACGGTGGACGCCATAGCCCACGCCATCGCGGCTCACCGCTATCGCGACGACCTGGCGCCGGAGACACTGGAGGCCAAGGTCCTCTTTGACGCAGACAAGCTGGACTGCATCGGGGCGATCGGTGTAGCCAGAGCCTACCTCGTGGGGGGGCTGCATCGACAGCGACTTTGGGCTGAGGTTGACCCCAAGTACGTCCAGGCGCTGAGACTTGACAAGTCGCTGGCACGGCGGAACGCTGCCCCAGATCACACGCCGGCCCACGAATTCGCCTTCAAACTGTCCAGGATCAAGGACAGTCTCTTCACCACCACCGCCAAGAAGATGGCCGAGGAACGCCACCGTTTTATGAGCGAGTTCTTCCTGCGCCTTGAGCGAGAGGTCAAAGGCGATCAGTAGCCCCCGGAGACTGGTGTGAGAAGAATCAATTGGAAGAAGGTTGGCCTCGGCCTGCTGAGCGCATTCCTTTTTGTCCTCGCCATTCAGCTCATGAAAGAGGGCGCCAGTGTGGTTGCCCCCTACGTCCGGGGTTGGCTGGACGTCGACAATGCAGCCAACAGCCTGGGGTTCGGCTGGATTTCTGCCTACGTCATCCTCAGCGGCTCGCCTGTTGCTGCCGTGGCCCTGGCGTTGTTCGACGGCGGCGTCATCGGCCAGTTCGAGGCACTGACCATGATCAGCGGCTCCCGCTTCGGCGCCTCCTTCATCGTGCTCTTCATCGGCTTCATCTACGTCCTAAGGGGTCACGAGCGTCTTACAGGCCTTTCTATGGGACTCTTGTCCTTCATCATCACGGCCTTCCTTCATGTGCCTGGTCTCGGCATCAGCTACCTCGTACTCAGCCACCATTTCGCGGACCCAATCGCACTCCGCGGAGGGACTACGTTCACCTCCTTGGTCGATTCAGTCTACGGGCCTGTGGTCCAGCTGGTGATCCGGAATACCCCTGGCTGGCTAACGTTCTTGATCGGGGTGGGCATCGTGTTCACCAGCTTCCACCTGTTGGACAGAGCGCTGCCACAACTCAAGCTAGAAAGCACCCAGTTCGGCGCGATCTCCAGGCTCATCTACCGGCCCATCGTCATGTTCGTGATGGGCCTCGTGATCACGGCGGTTTCCATGTCGGTCTCCATCTCCGTCAGCATTCTGGTGCCCCTTTCAGCACGAGGTTACATCAGGAGCGAGAACGCTATCGCTTACATCATGGGTGCCAACGTGTCCACCTTCATCGACACCTTATTCGTGGCCCTGCTGCTGGACAACCCGCTGGCGACGGCCATTGTACTGGTGCAGATGGCCAGCATCACCATCGTTTCCCTGATTGTACTGACCCTCATCTACAGGCCCTATGAGAGGTTGGTCCTTCATCTCACCCATGTCGTCGTGGGAAGCACGCGAAACCTGGTCATCTTTGCCGCTGCCCTCCTCATGATCCCTATCATCCTGATGCTTGTGTGACAGCACGGAGGTCTCTGGTGCCATGAAGATACTCATGTGTACTGACGGGTCGAGTCACGCCGCGCAAGCGCTCCGCTTCGGGTCCCTGATCGCCAGGAAGGCAAGACAACAGGTCACCCTCCTGGGAGTGATAGAGCGCGCCGACGAAGAAAGAAAGGTGACCCGGATGGTGGAGAGAATGCGCAGCGCTCTCTGCGAGGATGTGCCTCACATCGATACCCTCATCAGGCGAGGCCACGCTGCGGAGGAGATACTGAAAGAGACGGAGCAAAGCGAATACGAGCTAGTCATCGTTGGCTCGCGGGGCCGCAGGGGAATCACCCGCTTTCTGCTGGGTTCCACAGCGGCCCGGCTGGCCCACTACTGCCCGGTTCCAGTGTTGATTGTCAAAGGCAAGCGACGTGGACTGCGCAAGATCCTGGTGTGCACTGGAGGGGCCGAGGCAGGTGAGAAGGACACGGGGCTCGCCGGCCGCATCGCAGCCCTCACCGGTGCCTCAGTAACGGTCTTGCACGTCATGTCCCAGCTACCGCTAAGCCCGGAGTGCCAGGTGAGCGACCTGGAGAACTCCACCGAGGCGTTGCTGACGACCAACGCGCGGGAGGCAGTCCATCTCAGAAAGGACCTGCAAATCCTGCGCGATCTATCCGTACAAGGCAGCGCCAAAGTTCGCCATGGTCTGGTGGTCGACGAGATTTTGGCAGAGGCCAAAGAAGCCGATTATGATCTAGTGGTCACTGGGGCCCACGTCGCTTCCGGCCTCCAACGCTTTGTGCTCACCGACACCACCGAGCAGATCGTACTCGGGTGTGAGAGGCCGGTCCTAGTGGTCAGGTAAAGCATGCACGACGGGCGGCCTCCCACCGAAGTGCGTGACAGGTACTCCTTGACGGCCCTTGACAAGTTGAAAAACCTGTGATATACTGGTGACAAATCGAATAGGCTGTGACTTGGGCGTCCGATGCCAGGACGTAAGGGGGAAGCCGGTCAGAGTCCGGCGCTGTCCCGCAACTGTAGCTCCAGCAGGGCTGGAGGAGCCAGGACACCTGCCCAGGTCACGCTCCGAGAACCTTCGAGAGAAAGGGGGTAGGAGCGGCGGTTGAGAAACCGTGACTGCAAACCCCTGGTCGGCTCGACGAGGGGTTGTTTGTTCCTCGAAGCCCCAACTCGAAAGGTTGGGGCTTTTCTGTTTCTGAGGGCCTTGCCATGAGCTCAACGATACGCACTAGAATAGCTCTGCTCTGCTCCCTCGTGTTGCTTGCGGCCGCTTGCCCGTGGGTACCGGGGGCCGAAGCTGCGCAGTCGTCCCCGAATCTGAGCGACCGGATTCGTGCCACGGACAAGGCACTGCGCTGGTTGTTTGCCCACCAGAACGCGGATGGCGGATTCGGCGAAGGAGGCTCAGATCCGCAGACCACCTGCGCAGTAGTTCTCGCCTTCGCCTCAGCGTACGAAGAGCCGGGCAGCGTTCAAGTGAGCGGCAACTCTCCGCTGGGCTACCTCGCCACTCAGGTAGCGCCGCTGACAAGCAGTGCAGAGGGCACAGCTCTCCTGATCCTGGCCGTGGTGGCCGCCAACAGGGATCCCAGGGACTTTGACGGCCATGACCTGGTCGCCATCCTTGACGACGATTTCTATCATTCGTCAACAGGGCAGTACTACGG
>JBAVWD010000622.1:0-2968 GCA_049697655.1 Anaerolineae bacterium
GCCAGATCTCCAACTTCTGCTCGCCCCATCCGGGCGCATCTGCCTGGTATCGAGGACTCAGCCATTCCTGGCTCCGCCGGACCAGATCCTGGTTGCTCTCAGGAGCATGCTTCAGCAAGATCTCGGCCGCCTCCGCTGGGTTGGAGATGGCGAACTCATACCCCCGGGCCGTAGCAGCCAGGAAACTCCGCACCAGCTCAGGGTCCTCAGCCACGTTCTGCTCGCTGGTGATAATCACCGGCGTGTAGTAGTCGGGCACGCAATCGCTCCAGTCATTTAGCATCACTACGTCCAGAGGAGTGCCACGCAGCTCGGCTTCTACCCCAGTCCACCCATAGAAGATCCAGGCGAAATCCACATCACGCTGGATCACCGCGAAATAGTCCGCCCAGCCTATGTCTATGAACTCCACCTCGTCCACATCGCCGCCATCGCAAGACATCAGCACATCAAGCACGGCTCGCTCGATGGGCGAACCCCAGCTGCCATACCTCTTTCCCTCGAAATCCTTGGGGCGGGTGATGTTACGGTCCTGGGGACTGGCAAATCCAGAGGTGTTGTGCTGGATGATGGCGGCGATGGACAGGATGGGCAGGTCCTCAGCGCGTGCGTATGATACCTCCTCCTGATAGCTGATGCCGAAGTCGGCCTGCCCCGCTGCCACTACTTGAACGAGCGTGCTCCCCTCAGCCGGCTCGATTATCTCCACCTCCAGACCCTGGTCACTGTACCATCCCTTCTCCAGGGCCACGTAGAGTCCCGTGTGATTGGTATTGGGAAACCAGTCCAACAACGCCACCACGTGCGTAGGGGCCGCTGTGGCCGTGGGCTCCACGGCCTGACATCCAACGGCCGACATGAGCACTACCAGCAGCGTCACCACCCTGCTCCAACTGCTTCCAGACATCGCCTTCCTCCCTCTTGTCAGAATCACTGCGCAATCAACCATCGGTGCCCTCGAGAGGTTACAGTTCCTCCCACACTTCATCTCGACGAGCGTAATACCACGGCAGCAGCGAGCGCTCCAACAACATCACGGCGGCGAACATAACAATGCTCAGTAGCGAGGTCACGGCAATGGCGGCGAAAACCCGATCTGTCAGAAAGTTCTTGGACGACCGGATCATGAATATGCCCAGTCCGCGGCTGGCCCCTACCCACTCTCCGATGACGGCACCGACCACGCTATAGGTAACGGCAATCTTGAAGCCAGAGAAGAAAGAAGGCAGGGCTCCCGGCACCCGCACCTTGAGGAATATCTGTCGCCTACTCGCCCCCATGGCCCTCAACAGGGCTATCAACTCAGGGTCGGCCACTCTCAGCCCATCGGCCGTGCTGACGACGATGGGGAAGAAGCAGACCAGGGCCACGACGATCACCTTTGGCAGAATGCCGTAGCCAAACCAGATGATGAGCAGGGGAGCGAGGGCCAGGATGGGCACCGTCTGAGAGGCCACCAGCAGGGGGTACACGGTCCGTCGAAGCAGAGACGAGAAATCTATCACCAGAGCCAGTCCCAGGCCCACTGTTACGGCCAGTCCCAGGCCCACCCACGTCTCCTTCAGTGTCTGCCAGGTGTGCGGACCTAGTAGCTCTCGCGCCTCGACGCCAGCCACGACGATTTGCCACGGCGAAGGCAACAACCACTTAGGTACCTTCATCAGCCAGGTCAGCACCTGCCAGGCAACAAGCAACAGGAGTATGAGAAGCAAGGGGGGCGCGTACTGCCGTGCCAGACGCAGACCGTCCCTGAGTAGTGGAGATAGGGCCTGAGTCTCAGGGCCTGGGCCAGGTTCTGTCTCAGATGAAACGTGCGACTCTCTGGCTTCCATCACTTCCTGTATTTGGCGACCTTGTCGGCGATGGTTGTGCCGCCCACCACATCGACGATCTTGACGAAGGTTATGACCCGCTGCGCCCCGGCTTCGAAGCAAGCCCGGTGTCCAGCCTTGACGATCTCCAGTAGCTGGTCCAACTCGCCCTCCATGGTGGTCTCGTGAGGGCCTACCTCATACTTGACGCCCGAGTGCTGTACAACCTCGATGGCCTTGTCCACCACAGGATAGGGGTCGTCACAGATGGGAATGACTTGGAAGCTGACGGTGATGCTACTCATCCTACCCTCCTGCCGAAGGAGACAGATCATCTTCTGATGGCGCTTGATGGTGATGCACCAACAGCAGAAGCCCATGCTCCACGCTGATCCTTGCTCGCCGGGAGACGAGCACGTTGCTCACTCCGCGGGCCGCGCCGAGCTTCAGGGTCCCGCCGCGTAGAGCATACTCCAACCCTTCGGTGTGAATGCCCTCCACGTCTGCCGAGAGTGGCAGTAGAGACACCATGTCGCCGGGTGTACCCTCGATCGCGACCTGGTCCCTGATGAGGATCAATTCTTGGTTGCCATCAATCAAGCGTGATCCCACTTGGCTGAGCTCCGGAATGGCCAGGAGCATGACGTTGGCCAGGGTATGGTCTATGCGCCCCCCAAGCGCTGCCAGCAGAACCAGTTCCGTCGCCCCCTCAGCGAGCGCATATCTGATGGCCAATTCAGAGTCCGTTTCGTTCTTGCGCGAAGGGTGCTCGATGAATAGACAGCCCTCCCGCTCCAGATGTTCTCTCAGCTCTGTCTCCATCGAATCCATGTCGCCGATGGCGACCCGCGGTTGGAGTCCCATAGCCAGCGCATTCCTGGCTCCTCCGTCAACACAGATCACCAAGTCCCCATTCTCCAAACGAAGTCCAGGATAGGGAGGCTTCGGCATCGGCCAGTTGGCCACGATCACAGCACGCATTTTCTCCCCATACAAAGAGCCGCTACCCACGCAGAGCAGCGGCTCGTGACAGCACTCATGCAACCGTCCCTACGCTGGCATTACCCGGATCAGGTTCATGGGGTCGAGGGCATTGCGGGCCCTCCTCTCAGCCTGGCTCACCAGGCTCCCCTGGATGCTTCTATTCAGTTTCCGTC
>JBAVWD010000623.1:0-2042 GCA_049697655.1 Anaerolineae bacterium
CGCGAGTGCGCCGGGGCAGTGTGATTCTCTCTGTAGGTGGGAGCGGCACCCTGATGCCAGGGGCGGAGGCGGATCTGGGCTTCAGCAGTGGCGGAGTGGTGTCTGAGGTGCTGGTGGAGGTTGGCGACTGGGTGGAGAGCGGGCATGCCTTGGCCCGGATCGACCCTGCGGCGCTGGAGCGGGCCGTCACGCAGGCAGAAGCGGATCTCACGGTGGCCGAGGACAGCGTGGACAGCGCGGAGAACCCCTACAGCCAGTTGGACCTCGATCAAGCGTACCTGGCCGTGGATCAGGCTGACACGGCTCTGGCGACAGCCAGAGACACTCTTTCGTTGACCATGGAGCCCTCGGTGTGTTTGTACGAAAGCGTGGTCGATCTGGAGTACGAGTACAGTTGGTACGAGGAGAACTACTATCAGGAGGCAGACGAGTATGAGGCGGGGGAGAGCAGCCGCGAAGAATTGGACGCGGCATCAGACAACCTCCAATGGGCGGAGGAGAGGCTCGACGAGGCTCTGGCGTGCCCCCCTGGACCCGAAGACGTGGTCGTGTGCGAGAACGACTACGCCTGGTATCAGGACAGGTATGCCGAGATGGGAGAGAAGTACACGGCCGGCGAGATAAGCCAGGAGCAGCTGTTCGCGCTCTGGGATCGCTTGCAGGCGGTGAAGGAGCGCCTTGATTTAGCCCGGCTGGCCGCTTCCGAAATCAGCAGCGCTCAGGGACAGGTAGCCGAGGGCGAGTACAACCTGCAGAAGGCCCAGGAGGCTCTGGCTGAAATGAGCTCGGGCCCTGATGCGGCTGACGTCCAGGTGGCGCAGGCCAAGCTCATCAGCGCTCAGGCGACACTGGAGGAGGCGCAGGCCGCTCTCGAGGGGGCTACCATCGTGGCGCCCTTTGCCGGCCTCGTCACCGCGGTGGAGGCTGAGGTGGGTGCGACTGTAGGTACAGACGCTCTCATCACTGTCGCGGACATGGCGCATCCGCAGATGGAGATCTGGATCGATGAGGTGGATGTGGGCAGTGTCGCGCCGGGATACGAGGTCGATGTGATCTTCGATGCCCTGCCCGACGACAGCTTCACCGGTCGTGTGGTTCTGGTGGAACCCGAGTTGCAGTCTATGCAGAACGCTCCCACCGTACTGGTCTACGCCAGTCTGGACGAGGAATCGGCGCTGCCTGCGGAGCTACCCATTGGCGCCAACGGGACGGTGGAGATCATCGCCGCCCGGGCGGAGAACGCGCTGCTCGTGCCAGTGGAGGCGCTCAGGGAGCTCTCCGCCGGGGAGTACGCTGTCTTTGTGATGGTGGACGGAGAGCTGCAAATGCGGCAGGTGGAAGTCGGAGTGATGGACTACACGTACGCAGAGTTGATCAGTGGCCTTAGCGAAGGAGACGTGGTCAGTACGGGCACGGTGCCCACGGAATAGGCCCGGGAACCTGGCGAAGGTTCCAGACCTTCGCCAGGTTCACAATGACAAAAGTCCACACCCAATCTTCACAGCTGGTTAACCGTTTCTTCATAGTTGCGTGGTACGATTCACTGTTGGAATAAGGACCGAGTTCCCCCGGCGAGGGGGGTTGGAGGGTAAGGAATGAGAGTCGTGCGTGCTTTGTCTACACATAGGCGAGTGGCGTTGACCATTGTAGCGGTCGTGGTCGTACTCTCAGGGGCCGGTATCGGTGGTTGGTACTACTATACCCAGAAGATCCAGGGGCAGACGACGGCTGCCGAGGAGGAGAACTATACGACGACGGTGCGGCGGGGTAGTCTGACCATCGCCGCCAGTGGCACCGGCACGCTGGTCCCCAGGTCGGAGGTGGAGTTGAGCTTCAGCAACGGGGGGCTGTTGACCGAGGTGCTGGTCGAGGTGGGAGACGAGGTGCAGGCCGGTGCTGTGCTGGCCCGCGTGGACGACACTGATGCGCAAGCGGAGGTGGCCGACGCGGAGGCCAACCTGCGGCTGGCCGAGCTCGAGCTGGCAGAGCTTACCGACACGCCAGATGCAACGGAGTTGGCGGCTGCTCAGTATGCACTGAGC
>JBAVWD010000624.1:0-3866 GCA_049697655.1 Anaerolineae bacterium
ATCTCACCCTCCATGGCCAGGCGCGCGCCCTGGCCGTCGCCCGCGAAACCGCAGGCCTCCAGGGAAAGCGCCGCCAGAATGGCGAACGCGTCGTGTAGCTCGAAGATGCCGATCTGCTCCGGGCCCACGCCAGCCTGGGCGTAGGCCTTCTGGGCTGATTCATGCGCGGCTCGGAGGAAGAGGTGGTTTGGCCGATCGTGGAGAGCAACCGCGTCCGTCGCCAACGCCGAGCCGATGATCTCCACGGACGAACGGGCCTTATCCCCGGCGACATCCTCTGAACAGAGGATCACGGTGGCGGCGCCGTCGGCGGCCGGCGCGGAATCCAGCAGGCTGACGGGATCGGCGACGAGCTTGGCCCGCTCGAAGGCCTGCACACTGATCGGTCGCCGATACATGGCACAGGGGTTGTGAACGGCGTTGCGGTGAGCGTTCACCGACAAGTGGGCGAAATCGCTGCGCTCCAAATCGTACTCGTGCATGTATCTGCGCATCAGAAGCGCATGGAGCGCCGCCAGAGAGAGGCCGTGGATCGCCTCGTACTCTTCGTCGGTAGACGTGACCAGGGCCTCCTCCACCGCAGGCCCCGGCAGGTCAGACATCTTCTCCACACCGGTGACGATCACCGTATCGTGCACCCCGCTGGCCACGGACAGGTACCCCATCCGCACCGCAGCGCCACCCGAAGCACCCGCCGCTTCGACGCGTACCGCCTCCGTACCTGTCAGGCCGGCGAAGTCCGCAACTAGCGCGCCCACCTGCTCTTGCCCGGTCAACTCTCCCGACAGGGCATTTCCCACGTAGATGGCGTCGGCTGTGTCGATGGCCGCCTGTTCCATGGCCTGAAGCATGGAGTCCGCGGCGAGGTCCCGAGCTGAGCGGTCCCAGTGCTCCTGGACCGGCGTCTGTCCGATGCCCACTACGTACACTTTGCGCAAGCTTCGAGAGACCTCCTTTGGCTCACTTCTCGTGAAGACCAGGCCCGTCCCCAGGCCTAGTACATCACGAGCTTGCCCCGTTGCCTTGCGTAGCGGGCGTAGTCGATCTGCCTGCGGCGACGGACGTAGTCGCTGACCATGGGAATGGGGTTTCGCCCTCGCGTGATCTGCTCGGTGGTCACGAAGGAGAAAGCGTCGCTACCAGCGCCCGAGCCATAGGAGGCCAGCAGAATCCTCTCTCCCGGATCAGCCTTGTCGAGAATAGCGGCCAGGCCAATGCCCGAAGAGGCAGCATAGGTGTTGCCTACATAGGGCACCAGGAGGCCGTCCCTGTATTGCTCCTCCCTGAAGCCAAGTCGTTCCGCCACTCTAACGGGGAACTTGCTGTTGGGCTGATGGAAGACCACCTTGTCGTAGTCCTCTGGACCGTAGCCCAGTTCGTCCATCAGTTCGCGAGCTGCCATCATCGTATGTGTGAAATAGGCTGGCTCGCCCGTGAACCTGTTGCCGTGCGTGGGGTACTGCTGATTCGGCCGGCGGAAGAAATCTGGCGTGTCGGTCACGTAAGAGTGAGACCCCTCGAGATAGGCCATACTCTCTTCCTGAGGCCCCACGATGAAGGCGGCGCCTCCCGCGGCGGCGGTGTACTCCAGCTGATCGCCAGGCCTACCCTGGGCGGTGTCGGCGCCGATGGCCATGGCGTAGTCGGCCATACCCGAGCCCACGAGGCCGATGGCCGCCTGCATGGCCTCCGTCCCCGCCTTGCAGGCGAACTCCCAATCGGCAGCGGTCGTGTGGGGCGTGGCCCCCACCGCCTCCGCCACAATGGTGGCCGTGGGCTTGACAGAGTAGGGTTTCGATTCGCTGCCCAGCCATATCGCCGATAGCTTCGAGCCATCAAGGTTTGCTTTCCGCAGAGCGTTCCTGGCAGCCTCAATGGCGATAGTCGTGGTGTCCTCGTCCAGACCAGGGACCGCCTTCTCCTCCAGGTGAAGATTGTCTTCCCCCATCTTCCACACCCGGGAGATCTCCTCGGCGCTGATCCTGTAGCGCGGCAGGTAGGCCCCATAGCCCACGATCCCTACGTCTCTAAGCGGTTTCATCATGATAGACTGTATCCTCCTCAGTCCAGAGTATCCCTAAGACATCTCCCGGACCAGCTCTTCTGCCTTGTCCAGTCGAATGGTTCCCTCGTCCACCATGCGGGTCGCCACGCGCTCCACCAACTCTCCGGCCGCCCCGGCAGCCATGGCCACGCTTCGGGCGTGTAGCTCCATGTGACCGCGTTGTATCCCCTCGGTGGCCAGGGCACGTAGCGCGGCCAGATTCTGGGCCAGTCCCACGGAGACTATCACCTCAGCGAGTTCGCGGGCCGAGGTCACCGCCAGGACCTTCAGAGCCACTCGGGCTGCGGGGTGGGCCTTGGTGGCGCCACCGACGATGCCCACAGCCAGGGGCAGTTCCAAGGTGCCGACCAGGTTACCCTCGGCGTCCGTCTCCCAGGTGCTCAACGATCCATAGTGGCCGAACCGGGCGGCGTAGGCATGGGCCCCCGCCTCAACGGCTCGCCAATCATTCCCCGTGGCTATGAGCACCGCATCAATCCCATTCATGATCCCCTTGTTATGAGTGGCAGCCCGATAGGGATCGACCTCCGCCAGGGCATAGGACTTGACGATCCCCCTTGCCACCTCAGGGCCAACCACGCCGTCGGTGGTTAGCGCCCCGGCGGGCACAACAGCCCTGGCTCGAGCCAGCCGCTTGTCGGCCAGATTGGACAGGATACGCAGCAGCACCTGTCCTCCCGATATCTCCTCTACCAGGGGGGCCAGGGCCTCGACTGCGGTGTTGATGGAGTTCGCGCCCATGGCATCCCGACAGTCGTATATCAGGTGCACCACCAGCATGGGACCAGCCAGGGTGTCAGGAAGCGCCCGAACCACCAGGTCTCGGGCACCACCGCCGAGCTCCACCAGCATGGGGTCCTGTTCGTTGGCGACCGACAGCAGCACCCGTCGCGCGGCCAGCAGCTTATCACCTGCCTCGTCAGGATCGACGAGTCCCAGCACTTGAATCTGGCCAATCATCAGCGAATCCGAGGCCTCAGCAGCGAACCCTCCTCCCTCGCGGACAAGCTTCGCGGCGTGACTGGCCGCGGCCACCACCGACGGCTCTTCTATGGCCATGGGAACCAGATGATCCCGTCCGTTGATTAGGAAATTCACCGCGATCCCCAGCGGCAGACCGAAGACGCCAACCACGTTCTCGCTCATCCTGTCTGCCTGGGCCACATCCAGCCCCATGGATCCGCTCAGCACGGCGGCCTCCTCTTCGGTCAGACCGGCACGCAGCTGGAGTTCCCGCAGACGCTCCGCAGGATTCAGCTTGTAGAACCCCGGAATTCGCGAAAGGATACCCGCCTCCATCCTGTCCATCCCTACACCGCAGATCGAATCCGAATAACACAAAAACGCATCCACGACTTCCCGAGTCGTGGACTCGCTCTGCACTTCATGATAACACGCACACGCTGTCAAAACCTACCAGATTGCCTCCGTGCACCCGCCGGCCCTCCACTGACCGCGGCCACAGCCACATGCTGGAGAGCGCGCAGCACGGTCAGCAATCGCCCAGGCAACCTAGCGGACGGCGTGCGTTTGGTTTTGTGCTGCCCACCCGCCGCTTACCGCCCTACTCCGCATCGCCTCGAGCAGCCGATTGACACACGCGGCTCACCCCTCTATACTACGAGCGGTCTAGTAGGTCTTGCCTGGGACAGCCGCCGAGGAGGTCAAACCATGATCGATTTCTCGCTCACCGACGAACAACGAGCTCTGAGGGAACTGGCCAGGGAGTTCGCTCGGAACGAGATTGCACCGCTGGCGGCCGAGCACGACCGAGAGTCCAGACATCCCACCGAGATCATCC
>JBAVWD010000625.1:0-4297 GCA_049697655.1 Anaerolineae bacterium
GTGTAGATCACCTCGGCCCAGAAAACTTGTTGGTTTTCAGCCTGAGCGTCGTCACGGGCGCTTCAGCATCTGGCCAGAGTCGGGTGACCGCCACCGCCAAGTCCCCCTTGACCAACTGCATTGGCGACTCGCAAGGAGGGGGATTCTGGCCGGCAGAATGCAAGGCTGCGGGCTTTGACGCCATCGTCTTGAAGGGTCGAGCCAAGGATCCTCTCTATCTTTGGTTGCACGATAGCCAAGCGGAGCTCAGGGGCGCCGGCCATCTCTGGGGGCAAGTAACGGGGGATGTCCAGGCCGCGATCCGTCATGAGCTCGACGACGACAGAGTAGACGTGCTCCAGATCGGGCCTGCGGGGGAGACCGGCGTGCGCTATGCCTGCGTGATCAACAACTGCAACCGAGCTAATGGCCGGACTGGCATGGGGGCGGTCATGGGGTCGAAGAACCTCAAGGCGATAGCGGTGCGTGGCCATGACCGCCCGCAGATGGCCGACCCGGAAGGCGTGAAGGAGCTGGCCAAGTGGGGTGCCGATCATCTGGAAAAATCAGACGTGGCGGGGTTGGGCTTGCTGGGCACGGCTGAGATCGTTCTCTCGCAGAACAAGGCTGGTGGGCTTCCCACGCGCAACTGGTCCAGCGGTACCATGGAGGGTGCCCTGGCCATCAGCGGGCAGCGGATGGCAGACAGTATCCTCAAGAATAGGGATACCTGCTTCGCGTGCGTGGTCCGCTGCAAGCGAGTGGTAGAGGTGACCGATGGTCCGTTCCCTGTGGACCCTCTCTACGGTGGGCCCGAATACGAGACGCTGAGCGCCATGGGCTCCTACTGCGGAGTCTCTGACCTAGCGGCGATTTCTCACGCCAATCAACTATGCAACATGTACGGCATGGACACCATCTCCTGCGGAGCAACAATCGCCTGGGCCATGGATTGCTTCGAGCGCAACCTGCTCACCCTGGATGATACGGAGGGGATCGAGTTGCGCTTCGGCAACGCGGAGGCGCTGGCTCGGATGGTAGAACTGATCGGCAAGCGCGACGGCTTCGGGCGAGTTCTAGGCGAAGGTTCTGCCCGTGCAGCGGGCATTCTGGGCGTGGGAAAGGAGCTGGTGGTGACGGTGAAGGACCAAGAGCTGCCTGCCCACATGCCTCAGGTCAAGCGGACCCTCGCGCTGATCTACGCCGTCAATCCCTTCGGAGCCGATCACCAGTCTCATGAGCATGACCCAGTCTACGAGGACGACTACGAGAATTACGCCGATCGACTCGCGGCTCTGGACCTCCTTGAGCCCCAGCCCAAGTTCAGCCTCAATCCCGAGAAGATCCGCTTCACCCTCTACACCCAGCGAATCTACAGCGCGCTGGATAGCCTCAATCTCTGCCAATTCGTGTGGGGTCCCGCCTGGCACCTCTACGGTCCCAACCAGATGGTAGAGTTGGTGCGTGCCGTCACCGGCTGGGACGTGAGTCTCTGGGAGTTGATGAAGGTGGGTGAGCGGAGGTTGAACCTGTTGCGAGCCTTCAATGCTCGAGAGGGGGTCGGGGCAGCGTCGGACACGGTACCGCCCAAGCTGCTGGTCCCGTTGGCTGGCGGGGCGAGTGATGGTATCGCCATTGATGGCGACGAGGTGCAGGCGGCGAAGGCTCTCTACTACCGCATGGCTGGCTGGGATGAGGATGGCTGTCCCACACGGGCCAAGCTAGAGGAACTGGGTCTAGCCTGGGTTGCGAACGAACTTGGCTTGTAGTCTAAGGTCTCTGCGCTCGACTCGATGCGAGGTCACAGATACGGCTATTGGCACACAGGAGGAAACTGAACATGAGAATCGTGGTGCTTGGTGGCGCTGGGAAGATGGGCTGCATCTCGGTACAAGATCTGGCTGGCAATCCACGCGTCGCTGAAGTCGTCATCGCTGACCAGGATCTCACCCAAGCTCGGACAGTAGCGGATATCGTGGGCAGTGCCAAGGTTGCGGTGCAGAAAGTGGACGCCACTAGTCACGGTGAACTGGTCGAGGTGCTGAAGACCGCCGACGCCTGTCTGAACGCCACCGTCTACTATTTCAACCTGCCGGTGATGGAGGCTTGTGTGGAGGCGAGGGTGCCCTACACCGACATGGGAGGACTGTTCCACACCACGCGCAAGCAGTTGGAGTTACACGATCGCTTCGCGGAGGCCGGATTAGGTGCGGTGCTGGGCATGGGGTCTGCACCAGGTGTCCCCAACATCCAGGCACGCTACGCGGCCGACCGGCTGGACACAATCGAAAGCATTCGCATCTATGACGGCATCAAGCCCCCTCCGCCCGACGACGTGCGATTCACCTACGCTGTTCCCACCATCGTGGATGAGATGACGATGCCCCCCATGGTCTTTCGGGATGGCGAGTTCATCGCCTGCGAGCCACTAAGCGAGTTCGAGGACTACTGGTTCACGCCTCCCATCGGGCTACTGCCGATGCATCTGTCTCTGCACTCCGAGGTTGCCACACTGCCCATCACCTTCCAGGATAAGGGCTTGAAGGAGTGTTCATTCAAGATCAACTACTGGGGGATGGCGAAGGAAACGGTGGACAAAATGCGCGTGCTGGCGGACTTTGGATTCGCCGGTGAGGAGCCGGTGCCGGTGAGAGGACAATCTGTAGTGCCGCGCGATCTCCTGGTAGCGATGATGTCAGAGTACGTCCCACCGATTGACGAGTTCCTCGCTCCTCCCAAGACCAAGCCTCCGGACTGGGTCAAGGAGATCGTGACCGAGGTGAGGGGCACGAGAGACGGCAAGTCCCTGACCTACCGGCTAGGGACCGTTACCTGCAAGGGCGCCCTCCCTACCGGTGTGGCCCCGGCCAGAGCCGCAGTCTGGCTGGCCGAGGGCCGCATTCCACCGGGGGTGTACCCTCCGGAGGAGGCGTTGGACCCCGAGCCGTTCCTGAAGGAGCTGGAGGACAGGGAGATCTACACCCTGGTGACCGTCACACAGGCCTTGTAAGGAGACGCTCAGGCATCCTTCGGGCGCCCCCACCGGCTGGCCCCAGGCGCTCGTGCTGATCCCCCAAAGCCTGGTCAAGTGATCGGAGAGTTCTCCGGGGTTGGTCTGGTCGCCGAGTCAAGCCGGGCCAGAAATGGCCACGTCTGAGATGGGGGGAGTGACCTCGTCGGATACATCGTTTACAGAGCGGAGTTGTGAACCGAAGAGAGGCAGCCGATCCAAGACCAGGGGTGGGAAACCCATGAAGTGAGGATCTCGGATCTGGGCCTGTTGCTGGACTGCTTGGAATGGGGTTTTCTTGAGGTTCGAGTTTGGTCTCCCCAGGTTGAAGTATAGCATGTAGGTGAAGGCATTGCTGTGGAGGTCTGGCAAGTTGAGCAAGTCCTCCAGGTCATAGAACTCGTCTTCAATGCGGCCGTGGAAGTTCTCGACTGAGCCCTTGAAATGGAAGGTGGCCGGGGGGATAGTGCAGTGGCGAGCTCCGAAGTTGTTCTCCACCACGCGAGTGAAGAGGCTGTCTTTCTTGGCGGTGATACAGCCGATGAACTCGGAGCCGTTGTCGGTTTGAATAGTGATCTAGGAGAGATCAAGGCCACATCTGCGGAAGTGGTCGAGGCAGAGGGCGATGAACCTGGCGGAGTTGAGGGTGGAGAGTTGATAGGCGTGGCAAATGAATGGGCTGTTGCCCGTGCTAGCCTGGCCAGATATCCTTGTGGGCCCTGCTCTTCTGGGGGGATCCATGGTCCTTAGCTTCGAACAGCTGCTGATTGATGTGGAGGTCTTCCGGATGTGCAAGCGCGCTCGGCAAGGCATCGCCACAGATGAGGAGAGGTGGCTGGAAGAGGTCATCCGCGTCATTGGGCCCGCGGGCAACTTCCTGTCTGAGGAGTCTACGGTGCAAGGCGTTCGAGGGGGGGAGTGGCGCGTCAGCCAACTTGGCGCGCACGACACCTTTGAGGGCTGGGTCGCCGCCGAGAGGCCCAGGCTGCTTGAGGAAGCACGCCAGAAGGTGGCGCAGATTCTAGCGACTCACCAGCCCTTGCCGCTGCCCGCGGAGGTCGAGCGCGAACTTGACTGCATCGAGAAGCGAGCTCGAGAAGTCTCTGGAGCGCTGTAGAGGGAGAGACCATGTTCGAAGGTGACCTGGCAATTCGGGGTGCGAACATCATCACCATGGATCCGAGCCAGCCTCGGGCCGAAGCGCTGTTGGTGCGCCAGGGGCGCATCGTCGCTCTGGGTGGGTGGGAGCAGATTGCGAACCGCGCAGGCGGCGTTCAGACCCTGGACTTGGAGGGCAAGATTGTGCTA
>JBAVWD010000626.1:0-3751 GCA_049697655.1 Anaerolineae bacterium
GTCGTGGCCGTGGACCAGCTCAGTCTGGCCATAAGTCACGGTGAGATCTTTGGCCTGGTCGGGCCAGATGGCGCCGGGAAGACGACCACCATCCGCCTGCTGTGTGCCATCATGAATCCGACCAGCGGCAGCGCGAAGGTGGCAGGTTTCGACACACTCAAGGAGGCCGAACAGATCAAGAGACGTATCGGCTACATGGCCCAGCGTTTCAACCTCTACGGTGACCTGTCCGTCATGGAGAACCTCAGCTTCTTTGCGGACATCTTCGCCGTGAGCGGGGAGGTGAGGGCGGAGAGGATCGCTCAACTGCTGGCCTTCGCTCGGCTCACCGAGTTCAAGGACCGCAGGGCGGCCCAGCTCTCGGGCGGGATGCAGAAGAAGCTGGCTCTGGCCTGCACTCTCATCCACGAGCCCGAGATACTGTTTCTGGACGAGCCCACGACCGGCGTGGACCCCGTCTCGCGGCGTGAGTTCTGGGACATACTCTCCGACCTTCACTTGCGCGGGGTCACCCTCTTCGTGAGCACGCCGTACATGGACGAGGCTGAGCGGTGCTCGCGAGTGGGGCTGATGTTCGAGGGAGAGATGATCGTCTGCGATGAGCCGGAGAAGGTGAAGGACCTGATATCAGGGGAGCTGATCGAGATCCGCCCCGATAACCTGAGGCGGGCTCGAGACATAGTAGCGGAGATGGATGGCGTGCTGGAGATACAAACTTACGGCGATCTTCTGCACGTGTTCGTTGACAGTGTTGAAAAGCGTTTGGGCGAGGTGGAAAGCCAGCTGAAGGGCCAAGGCATAGTAGTATCGGGACTGCGCCAGACCAGACCCCGCATGGAGGAAGCTTTCATCTCCCTCATCCGCAAGCGCATCGCAGAGGGCCGGGCCAGCAACCCTGTGGCCTCCGAGATGAAGTAGGGGAGCGACATTCGGGGACAGGCCGAGTGCCAGCGCAGTCCGAAAGAAGGAGCCGACCGGATGCGAAACGAGTACTCTGTGATAGCCGAAGGGCTCACTAAGAAGTTCGGGGAGTTCACGGCTGTGGACCACGTCGATTTCCAGATCAAGACTGGCGAGGTCTTCGGGTTCCTGGGGCCCAATGGGTCAGGCAAGACGACGACCATTCGCATCTTGCTGGGCCTGCTCAGGCCCACTGAAGGGCGAGGCTCCGTTCTGGGCTACGACATAGTGAAGCAAGCCGAAGAGATCCGCAAGAGAATAGGGTACATGTCCCAACAGTTCAGCCTCTACAACGACCTGACAGTGGCAGAGAATCTCAACTTCTATGGTGGCACTTATGGCGTGACTGGTGCCCGCCTTCGCCAGCGCAAGGAATACATCCTGGAGATGGCCAATCTCAGAGGACGAGAGCGCGAGATGACCAAGAACCTGTCAGGAGGCTGGAAGCAGCGCCTCGCACTGGGAACGGCCATCATTCATGAGCCGGAGATGTTGTTCCTGGACGAGCCGACCGCCGGAGTGGACCCCATCTCCCGTCGGGCGTTCTGGGACCTGCTCTACGAGTTGTCAGAGGGAGGGACCACCATCTTCGTCACCACGCACTACATGGACGAGGCTGAGCACTGCCAGAGCCTGGCTTTCATCCATTTGGGCAGGATTGTAGCCCGCGGCACGCCGCAAGAGATCAAGGAGAAGATCATGAAGGGTCAGGTCATGGAGATCGATTGCCTGAACCCCGATCTGGCTCTCAGCGCCCTGCGGGACTCTTCTCTCTTCGACGAGGTGGCCCTCTATGGAGCACTCATCCACGTCGTTGGGGAAGACCTGGAATCCCACAGGCCGGCCATGGAGCGCCTGCTCCAGGAGCAGGGCATAGAGATCAGAAGCATGGACATCATCGCTCCGTCCCTGGAAGATGTCTTCATCTCCAGCATCAAGGAGGAGAACAGGAAGTTGGGTGTAGAGACGGGAGGCAGCTAGATTGTTGGAGAACGCAGACTCAGAGGAGATACGGCTATGAAGAAGAAGTACATTGTCATCCCGGTGGTAGTGCTGGTATTGGTCTGCGCTGCGGCGGGGTGGTGGTACATCAGTTCCCATCCGGGGTTGCTGGACCAGGTGCTGGCCCAGACTGGGCTCGGAGGGGAAGCCAGATGGGCGGGTGTTCTGGCCGCCTCCGGCATTGTGGAAGCCGAGGAGGTATCTGTCACCACCGAGATTGGCGGCAGGGTTGCAGAGGTACTGGCCGATGAGGGAGATTCGGTAGAGGAAGGCGGCGTGTTGATCCGCCTCGATGACGCCCTTCTGTTGGCCCAGATGGCGCAGGCTGAAGCAGCCTTGGAGGCTACCGAGGCCTCGCTTGCCCAGATAGAGGCGGGCGCTTCCGACGAGGACATCCGTCAGGCTGAAGGTCTGCTTGGCCAGGCGGAGGTAGCCCGTGATGGCGCACTGCAGGCCCTCCAAGATGCCCAGACGACCCGCGCGCAGCCTCAGGAACTGGAGGCTCGTATAGACGCCGCGCGCACGCAACTGGAAATCGCCGAGTTGACGGTAGAACAGGCGATAGCCAACATGCGGGCCTCCGAAGTCCAGCAAGCGTATTACCAGAGGACCTACGCCCAGTTGGTGGAGGGCTTCGACGTGGAAATCCCGGTGCCCGGTCTCCCCGTGGTGCTCCAGAGACACTTCAACGTGGGAGAGGTCGTACTCAGTGAGGTTCGCAGACAGGGCAACCTGTCGAATCAGGAGGCGTGGATGGCCTGGGAGGGCTTGTTCGCTGCCGAGGCGGTTCGAGACGGTGCTCGACAGAACCTGAACAACCTGCTGGCTATGCGTGACAACCCTCTGGAGGCCAACGTCCTGGTCAGCTCCGCGCAGGCCCAGTACGACATCGCCGAAGCCAACGTTGGTGTGGCACGCGCCCAACTCAACGCCATCCAGGCCGGCGCCACCCAGGAGGAGGTAAGCGTCGCTGAGTCACAGGTCGAACAGGCAAAGGCGGCGCTACAGACTATCCAGGTACAGGTGGACAAGATGACCCTTCTGGCACCCAGAACGGGCGTGGTGCTGGAACGGATGGTCAACGTGGGCGAGATCGCCCCACCGAACTCCTCCTTGCTGACAATCGTGGATCTCGATCAGGTCACGCTGACCGTCTACGTGCCCGAGAACCAGATCGGTCTCGTGAAAGTGGGCCAGGAGGTGAGAGTCAAGGTCGATTCCTACCCTGAGAGAACGTTCGACGCCAGGGTGGTCCACATCGCTTCGCGAGCGGAGTTCACGCCGAAGAATGTGCAAACCAAGGAAGAAAGGGTGAGCACCGTTTTCGCCGTCAAGATAGAGATCCCCAATCCCGATGGGGCACTGAAGCCCGGCATGCCTGCGGATGCCGAGATCCTGGTTGAGGAATGAAGGGAGGTCAACGAATGAGACTGCAGAGGAGAACAAAAGCCGTCGCTCTTCTGATGATCACGGCCTGTGCCCTCGCCCTCTCGTGCTCCGGCTGCCGGGAAGCGAGCGTCAGCGGGGCGATAGAGGCCTCCGGGACCATTGAGGCTGAGGAGGTTATCGTGGCCTCCGAGTTCGGCGGGCGAGTAGAAGAGATCCTGGCCGATGAGGGGGATGAAGTCGAACTCGGTCAGGCGCTGATCCACCTGGACACACAACTTCTCGAAGCGCAAATAGGACAGGCGGAGGCAGCAGTGTCTGCCGCTGAGGCGAACCTGGCGCGCGTTGAATCCGGCGCCCGCCCTGGGGAGATCGCGACGGCTGAGGCTTTCGTAACTCAGGC
>JBAVWD010000627.1:0-4285 GCA_049697655.1 Anaerolineae bacterium
GTCTAGGGGCAGGCTGGCCCGGCCGCGAGGATGGGCAGGGTGACCGCACTCGGGTTCATCCTGCGTGAGCGGCTTTCCACTTCTCCACCTCTGCCCGCATCTCCCGTGCGCTGAGAAAGGTCGCTTCGCTGTCGGCTCCCAGCATCTGTGCCAGTTCTTCGGTGCTTCCGTCCGGTTCCAGCCTGTCCACCGAGGTAGTGGTGCGCCCGCTGTGCACTTCCTTGGCCACTCTGTAGTGAGTGTCGCCAAAGGCCGCGATCTGGGGCAGATGCGTCACACACAAAACCTGGTGGTTCCTGGCCAATGCCCAGAGCTTCCGGCCAATCACCGCCCCTGCTCGGCCCCCCAGGCCCGCATCTATCTCGTCGAAGATGAGCACGGGGACGTCGTCCGCCCTGGAGAGTACGGTCTTCACGGCCAGCATCAGTCGCGCCGTTTCACCGCCTGAAGCTATTCTGGACAGGGGTTTCAGAGGCTCACCCACATTCGGGGAGATCATGAATTCCACCTGGTCGATGCCGGTGGAATCGAAGGCGTATCGCTTCCCATCCACCTGGACTCCGTCATCCATCTCCCGCTGCGCGATGGACACCGCGAAACGGGCCTTCTCCATGCCCAATTCTCTCAGCTCTGCCTCTATTCCCTGAGCGAGCGAATCTGCGGCAAGTTGACGGGCCTGGGAGAGCTGGCTGGCCAGATGTGCAATCTCGCCCAGCAGCAGTCTCTCGCGGTCCTGAAGCTCCTCTATGCGCTCCTCGCTGTGGGCGAGGCCGTCCAATTCCTCCCCCGCTGAGACAGCGAAGGCCAGGATCTCCTCTATGGAATCCCCGTACTTCCGCTTGAGATCGTGGATCAGGTCGAGGCGTTCCTCGACCTGTCGCAGCCGGGCTGGATCGTAGTCGATTCCCTCACGGTACGAACGCAGAGCGCCTGCCGCCTCCTGGAGTTGATAGGTGATGGCCTCGACGGTCTTGTGTTGCTCCTCCAACCCGGGGTCGAGCTCCGCAAGTCTGGCTAGGCCGGCAGTAACTTCCCCGACCAGGTCCAGCACTGACCCTCGAACATCCTCGCTTTCCGCGAGCGTGTTGTAGAGGAGGTCGGTTTGGGTGATCAACTTCTCGGCGTTCGCCAGGATCTTGTGCTGCGCGGCCAGTTCCTCTTCCTCCCCAACCTGGAGCTTCGCGGCATCTATCTCCTGAACCTGGTACTTGAGCAGGTCTATGCGCCTGGCCAGCTCGCGCTCATCCTTCAACAGAGAACCTAGCTGACTGCGAGTCTCGTGGAGCTGATGCACCCTGGCCGCGGTCTCTGCACGCGGACTCTGGAGACCCGCATACCTGTCCAGGAAGTCTATGTGCTGCCGCACTCGTAGCAGGGAGAGGTGTTCTCCCTGGTTGTGGATGTCCACCAACCTCTGTCCGATCTGTCGCAACACGCCCAGCGTGACCAGCCTCCCGTTTACCCGACAGATGTTGCGGCCCCCGCGGTTGATTTCCCTGGTCAGGATCAGCGTTTCTCGATCGTGGCCAGCGAGGCCGTGCTCCTGAAGCAGCGGGAGCACGCTTTCCTCGTACAACGCCTGGGGCGGAGAGAAGACGCCCTCGATGAAGGCTTGCTCGGTGCCATCCCGGATCTGGTCCGTCTCAGCCCTTCCCCCCAGGAGGGTGGTGACGGCGTCGATGATGATGGACTTGCCTGCGCCGGTCTCGCCGGTGAGGGCATTGAAGCCGGTGGACGGGCTGAGCTCCAACTGGTCTATGATGGCGAAGTTGCGGATAGTCAAGTACGTGAGCAAGGAGTCCTCCCCAGGCGGCTGCTACCTCAGCGCAGACGCATGGCCGCCACTGCTGCGGCCACGATAGGGTAGAGCCAGTAGAAGGGGTTGAGCACGAAGGCGGGCAGGACGAGAAAGGCCGCTGCGCCGAATCTGAACGCGGCGACCACGAGAGTGCCGGCCAGGGATCCCAGGATCACGGAGGCGGCCGCCACGATCTGCAGGCCTCTGCCCCTCTTGTATCCCGTCACTCGACTTATGGCCTCGCCGACGATCGCTCCCGCCGCCAAAGCCAGGAAGAACGACACCATGAACATGGGCACGAAGAGAGGGATTATCTCCGCGACTATCCCGCACAGGAGGGCGGTTCCCAGGCCCGCACCCAGCGCACGCAGGTAGTAGCTGGGCGGGACGTCGTACGGCGGCGCCTTCCTCAACTTGGCACACTGTGGGCAGCGCAGACCAACCGGGTGGCGCACTGCACATTCCGTACAGATCGGCTGGCCGCACTTGCCACAACGAAGGAGAGTCTGCCGGTCCGGGTGATTGACGCAATTCAGCGGTTCAGCCATACCTACTGCTTCAGTCTCTCCAGCAAGTTGCGGCCGAAGTAACTGGCGGGTTGAGTCCTGACCAGCTTGCAGCGGTGAGGACTCACCGTGACGGTTACTCTGTCCCCGTCCTCCAGTTGTGTCTCGATCTGGCCGTCGATGGTAAGAACGGCGGGGTATTCGCTGGAGAGCCTTATCTCGATGGTGGAGCTGGGGGGAAGCACCAGCGACCGTTCAAAGGCCCTGTGCGGCGCGATGGGGGTGAGCAGAATGTCCTCGAGACGAGGGTGGAGAATGGGGCCGCCGGCAGCCAGGGAGTAGGCAGTGGAGCCTGTGGGCGTGGCCACAATCAGCCCGTCCGCCACATAGTCGGCCATGTGTTCGCCATCGACGTACGCTCGCAGTCGCACCACTCGGGAGACGGTGCCATGGCCGATCACGACGTCATTGAGGGCATCGTAGGACTCCTCTTGTTCTTTCCCCCGGTGAAGTTCGGCGTGAAGCATGATGCGCTCTTCCAGCCAGTAGTTGCCGGAGAGCACGGTGTCCATCACGTCCTCTACTTCCTCGGGTTGCGCCTCAGCGAGGAATCCGAAGCGTCCCATGTTTACGCTCAGGATTGGCGTGCCATGCAGCGCCGCCATCCTGGCCGCCCTCAGAATGGTGCCGTCACCTCCAAAGGTGACTATCAGGTCCAGAGTGGCCACGTGTTTCCTGGCTTCCTCGTCCTCCCACGCGGAGCCCAGCCAGGTGGAGAGACCCCTGGACTTCAAAGAGGCGTCCAGGTCCGTGGCCAGGCGAAGGGACCTGTCTATCTTGGGATGATATAGCAGCCCGATCTTCTGCATGCCGTCTCCCTCGGCGCGGTGACCCACCGGCGATTATATCTCAAGCTGCACCCGGTGCCTAGTGGTCAATCTCGCTTGCCTCCGAATGTAGGGACCATTACTGAAGGGACCGCGGCGGAAGAGTATAATATAGACAGAAGAAATCTTCCTCCTCCTTTCGAGAAGGGGGGTCGAGGTCGCCAAGACCTTGGCCCTCCTTTCATATTTCTAGAGATTGAGATTTTCCCCCGGGCTCATGACCACGACATCGGTTCCCGTGGTCTGTCTGACCCTCTTGGCGAAGGCATGAGGATCCTGCTCGATCACGTCGAAGGTGCCATAGTGCATAGGGACCACCAGCCTCGGGGTGAGAAGCTGCACTGCTCTCAGCGCATCATCGGGTCCCATGGTGTAGTTGTCGCCTATGGGGAGCAGGGCCACATCGATGGGCTTCTCTTCGCCCAGCAGCTTCATGTCGTAGAAGAGACCCGTGTCGCCGGCGTGGTAGATCCTCTTCTCAGCCACGTCCAGCAGGAACCCTCCTGGGTTTCCCCCGTAGCCGCCGTCGGGCAGGGTGGAGCCGTGGTGGGCTATGGTCATCTTCACCCGGCCAAAGGGGAACTGCCAGCCGCCGCCGATGTGCAGGCCGTGAGCGTTCACGCCTTGCTCTTGACAGTAGGTCGCAATCTCGTTATTGGAGATGATAGTGGCGCCCGTCTGGCGGCTGATGGCAACGGCGTCGCCCAGGTGATCTCCGTGGCCGTGAGATACCAGGATGTAGTCCGCTTTGGTGACGTCGTCCGGACCGACGTCCGCCTGGGGGTTGCCGCTGAGGAAGGGGTCAAGCCAGATGGTGTTGCCCGCTCCCTCGACGCTGAAGCAGGCATGGCCGTGGTAGGTCAGAGTGACAGTCACTGTATCCCTCCTGCGCTTGCTGGTGCGCGTCCATCGCCATTGTAGCACTGGTCTTTGACGAGCCACAAGAGTTGAGTCGGTAAGTGACTAAACCCTTGCGAAGGTTACAGACCTTCGCAAGGGTCAGAAGTCGAAGGTCGGCAGTCCAGCGGCGGCTGTCGCGCCCCTTCTCCAGATCCTCAGTTCAGGGCTTTGCCTTTTCGGCCTTCATGTGTTAG
>JBAVWD010000628.1:0-3078 GCA_049697655.1 Anaerolineae bacterium
GCAGCTTCTCCATGCTCGCCAGCACACGACAGAAGTACGGCGTCCCATGCTGGAAGTAGACACTCCCTGTTTCCAGTCCTCCAGCGCGCTTGTCCCTCACCACGTCGAGGGCCACGACCTGGCACCCTCTGCGCGCTAGCAGAGCACTGGCCCAGCAGCGTCCGGCTCCCACCTCCAGCACCCTCTCATCTCCACGTAGGCCCAGGAGGTCCATCAGACCGAAGAAGTTGTCTGCCTGCCTCTTCCAGTGAGTTATGCTCAGGGCGTTGGAGGTGACGCTGGCGTCCACTCTGGGCAGGGACAGAATCCACTCCTCTGTCAACTCTTCGGAGGCGCCCTGCAAGAACCTCTCCCATCCGGCCCGCTCCCGGAGGACCGATGCAGGGGGATCTGCCAACAGGTCAAGGATGCCATCCTTGATGGCGTAGTGGGACCGACAGGTGAGGCAGACCAGTTCTCCGCTTTGAACTGTCCCCGTGCCCGTCAGTTCGGCGCTGAGCAGGTCCCAAGTGCCGTGCTCGCAGCTGGGACAGATCAACGACTCCAGTAGTTGTTCTCTCATGTCTGGATTGTGCTGTGTCCTTCACTGTTGCGGCTGCTGGCAAGCTCGATCAAGCCACCGCCGGCTCGTGGCAAGACCATCATCTTCCAACGCAGGTTAGGATCTCGCGGCGAAGCCCCGGAGAGTGACAGCAAGCAGGTTAACCACCAGCAGGGCAACCAGCAAGCCAACCGTGAGCGCGCGAACCAGCTCGAGCCCGTTTCCATGCCTCGACACCATGACCGCCAGCGCCACTGCCGGGCCTGCCAGGAGACCGTACAGCGGCCCGGTGTACCTGCTGGCCAGCAGGTAGTGAACCTCGAGGTAGAGGACCGACAGGATCAGCATGGCGACCGAGTAGAACAGGACGAGAGTGGCTGTCTCCGGTGATGCATATCTTGTCCCGAAGAGGATGGAGATCACCTGTCGGGGGAAGAGCCCGTAGACGAGAACGACTCCTCCGCTTGCAGCCAGGGTGGCCAGGAACGCTCCCGTGAGATGCCGCGTCGTCGATCGCCCCGAGGCCCGTGCACTCGCCACCTTCGGTACCATGATGATGATCAGGAAACCGGGTAGATAATAGGCGATCTTGCCGAGGAGAGCAGCTATGGCGTAGTGTGCGGAGCCGGTCGCAGACAGATAGTGGCGTGCCAGCATCACGTCAACGTTCATCAGCAGGACCACGCAGGCGTACGTGACCAGAGTCGGCCACGTATCCCTGGGATAGCTAGTTCCCGCATCAGCCGAAGCGTCGCTCTTCCACCCCGTGCTACTGAAGCCGAAGGACACCAAAGTGAAGGCGAACAGCGCTGCTGCTATGTTGGCCAGAAGCAGAGCGGTCAGCCCGCCCTCCACACCCATCCCCATCATCACCAGGAATGCTCCCAGCCCCAACTTGCCGACATATCTGGTGAGGATGGTTATCGCCAAGTACTGGAACCGCTCCACGCCCTGCAGCACGCCCTCGGCGAAAGGGAGGTAGAGCGCAGCCAGAGAGACGGCGCCCACCAGCCAGATAGGCAGGAGCGAGGAATGGAAAAAAGAAGCCAAGAGGGGACTCACGACAAGATAGGCTCCGAGTCCTCCGAGAATGATCGGTGTCGTACGGCGCAGATCCGCGCGCAGGTACCTGCGCACCTGTGCATAGCCTGAACTGACCACCGTCTCAGCGGTCTGACGAGCCACCGTGAGCTGGATGGTGTTCACGGGTATGACGAGGAGGAATGAGAAAGCCATGAGGCCATTCAACAGCCCGAAGTCCGAGACAGCAAGACTCCTGCTCATGACGAGCTGGAAGAGATAGCTCAGAAGTTGGCTGGCGAGCATCGCTGCGGCCAACGTCCAAGACTGCCCCACTTCAGCAGGGAGGTTTCTCCGCAGGCTCGCCACGATCCGAGGAAAGATGTCAACGGTCATCGTTCGGCCGGTCCATCGGGTCCTGCGCTCCAGCCTAGCGACAAGTCCACTGTTCCCTTCTCCACTCACGGACAAGGCAACCCGCCAGAGCCACGCACGTGCCGGCATACGCTAGGGCTGATAGTGAAAAGGCATACCACTGATAGGGTTGGCCCCAAACTCAAGGGTGAGATCGTACTCTCCCACCTCATCGAGCCGAACCCAACTGAGGATCTCCGCCGTCTGGTCCCCGGCCCCTGCGGCAAAGACATTGTAGCACCTGCCCCCTCCGAGCACAATCACTCGACCGCGGCCTCGTAGGCACCCCCAGCAAACCGGCTTCAGCCGATCTTCCCATCCCTAGCGCAGGACGCACCCTGAGTAGACCGAAGGTCGTATCGAAGGGCGGGTCCGGCGCGATTGGTGGTCGTACACCCTTCGCGTCGGGTTGAAACCCGACGCTACCCAAACACCAAACGTGCTGAAGCACCTTCACAAATCGGCAGTGACCGTGGCGCGCTGCCCCCACGTAGCCGCACGGCATGCCGTGCGGCTACGATCAATCCGCGCTGTGCAGCCGTCATTCCACCCGTCGCCCATCGCCGCCCTCGTGCGGGCGAGTAGCCGACTCGCCCCTACCTTCCTCATGGCAGGCCGTCCCCCTACCGTCCAGCGCCAACACCCCCAGGTGACAGAAATCACCATAGGTGGTACAATACCCCATGACCGTCGCCGCTACTCGAAACCGAGGAGCCGCCTTTGAGCACGGAAAAGGGCCTCACCGCAATTACCGCCCCCCGGGACACTCGTCGCCAGATCGAGGGCCTGGTGCAGCGCTTCGCCCGCAACCTGGACGTCTACACCCGCCCCGACTACAAAGAGACC
The DNA here is from genome assembly GCA_049697655.1 of Anaerolineae bacterium. Taxonomy (GTDB): domain Bacteria; phylum Chloroflexota; class Anaerolineae; order UBA7937; family B3-Chlor; genus JAUVXJ01. Next base: position 2,822 of record JBAVWD010000628.1, read on the forward strand.
CAGGTCCGCGTGGAGTTCATCGACCCCTTCTTCGAGGCCCTGGGCTGGGACGTGCGCAACGTCCATGGCTACGCCGAGCAGTACAAAGACGTCGTCCACGAGAGGATGCCCTCAAGGTTGGCGGCTGGACCGCGGCGCCCGACTACTGCTTCCGCATCGGCGGCACCCACAAGTTCTTCCTGGAGGCGAAGGAAACTCGGTCTCGATGCGGGCCGACGTTGTCCCCGCCCATTAAGGGTTTTCCGAAAGCATTAGGA
>JBAVWD010000629.1:0-2503 GCA_049697655.1 Anaerolineae bacterium
GCAATGACCTGCCCCCTGTGTGGCCCTGGCGTAGTGCGCCTGGGACGCGATACTGGTCCCCTTGAGCCGCCAAGAGAGCGTACACTGTGGCAGCCAGCCTTCTCCGGCGGCCTCGGAATGACCCGGGTTGCGACCTCGCCGCTCCACCTGCGCTCATTTCCGTCCTCGGCTCTGAATGCTGTTTGTGGTCACTACTCAACGAACTGCACGCTGTCCAGCATCTGCTCCAGCGTGGGTCTGTACTGGGGCCATTCGTCCACAGCAGTGAGACCAACCAAGAGATAGCCCCAGTCCTCGCGCGCGACGGCCACAGCGAAGCCCATCACGGTACTGGCGGCCCCGCCGGGGACCCCCCACAGGTCAACGATCAGGCCTTCCTGACCGGCCACGGCACGATACGCCATGTCGCTGTTGATGCCGCCTTCGTCGAAGGTCAGTGCCTCCAACTCCTCCTTGAACCAATCCACCAGGGAGGCATCCCCCAACGAGGAACGCTTGATCATCAGCGCAGCCCCGGTCGGCAACTCTCCGCTGTCGATCAGATCCCTGGAAGTCGCGAAGATCACCTGATCGTCCTCTTCTTGGAGTACCCAGTCTTCTGGGCACCACATCTTCAGGCCAAGGTCCTCGCTGGAGAAGGTGCCCTCGGGCTCGGTGAAGCTCACACTGCACAGCATGGCCTCCAGAGTCTGCCCGAACTCTGGCCAGTCGTCTTTGGCGGAGACCGCCATGAACAAGTAGGCGCGGTGGTTGTGTTCCACCCCGGCCACGAACCCTTTGATGGTGGTGGAAGCCCCCGAGGGCGTAGTTTCCAGGTTGGAGATCGCTCCACGAGCATCTCCGATCGCCACTGGCTCGAGTTCTGTCGTTTCCACTTCCTCGAAGGGACTCGCCTCTAGCTGCTGGCGGACGAGCTCCTTGATGGACTGGCCCTCTTCCAGTTCTCCGAGCATCACGGCGAAGGCTGCCCCCGTATCCCAGTCTTCGCTGGACATCAGCGCACTGGAACTCGCGAAGGCCACTGCGTCCGGCATGTCCTCGTAGACCCAGGTCTCGGGGTACCAGAGGGAGAGGGCCAGGGAGGTGCTGGAGTAGTTGGGTTCTTTGACCTTTGGGGTGGGGATGAGCGTGGCGGTCGGAGGCAGTGGCGTGAGCGTCGGCTGTGGCGCCGGTCCTGCACAGGCGAGGATGGACAGGGCCAGAGCCAGGATGATGCCAGGAACGAGGGATGTTTGATGGTGCATGGTCCTACCTCCTGTAGTAATGACGCCATCCTGCCCTGCGCAGTTCCGACATTGCGGGGAGCGCAGATGAAGAGGTTGGCGATAGCCCAATTCGGGGGGCTCCGCCAGACTGGAAGGAGGCTTCGCGCGGTCGCGGTCGCACCCATGGACATCTGGAGATACCATCGTAGGTTGACTTTGGCGGCAGGACACCGGTCTGGTGCCGGCCCCTGGCGTGGTGAAGCCAGGCCCGGCCAGCACGCTCAACCAGGCTCAGCAGTGAGGCGACCCGATGCTACAGTCGCCCCGACAGCAGTTGCTGACTTGGAAAGTCACACCTGAGTCTCAAGGAGTGTGAGCGCCTCTACAGCAGTGTTTGCCCTGTTTGGCGACTGTCAGTAGAATCCACCCAGCGCATGATCAGTGGCGGAGGGGCACTCTTCAGGATGGAAGCATCCGATGAGTCGGGGCAGAGAGGAAGCATCTCGCGACGACGGTTTCTGGGCGTTGCCCTTGGGAGCCTCGCAGGCGGAGCAGCCTCGTGCCTGCTGGGACCCCTCTATGCCACGCAGATCGAGCCGCGTTGGATAGAGGTCACAACCGTAGAGATCCGCGTCCAGGAGCTTGCGGGGTCTTTGGATGGAGTAACCATTGCCCAGCTGGGCGACTTCCACATGGGACGGAGCGTCAGCAGAGATCAGGTGCGTCGAGCCGTCGAGATGACCAATGCTTTGGCCCCTGACTTGATCGTCCTCACGGGCGACTTCGTGACCGGCTCTGCCAGCTACAGTGCCGCCTGCGCAGAAGAGCTGGCGCGGTTGGAGGCACCTTATGGCGTGTACGCCGTGCTGGGCAATCACGACAATTGGACCGACGCGGACAAGGTCTCGGCCAACGTGGAAGCTGCTGGCATGGTTGTGCTCAGAGACGAGGCGCGCGCCATCGATATCGGCGAGCGCCGGCTGTGGCTGCTGGGCATCGAGGACACAGGGTACACGGCAGGATTCTTTGGAGGGTTCTTCGGCGACTTCAGGGCGGTGTGGGAAAAGAAGCGGCAGCGGTTGGCCGAGATGCTGGAGGGGGTGCCGGACGACGAGCCGCGGCTGCTTCTGGTCCATAACCCCGACTTCACCGAGATGCTGCCCGAAGGGCGCATCGATCTGGCCCTCTGTGGACACACCCACGGCGGGCAGGTGCGCTTGCCGCTTCTAGGCGCTCCCGTGGTACCCTCCTTCTTTGGCGACAAGTATGCCCACGGGCTTGTGCAAGGGCCCAGTACT
>JBAVWD010000630.1:0-2113 GCA_049697655.1 Anaerolineae bacterium
GGACTAGGAGGACTGCAGTCAACATGGCACCGATGATGGGAACCACAAGGTATCTCGCCAGGGACCTTAGTGATCCGCCTTTCCAGGTGGTGAAGGGACAGATGCCCATGACCAGAATAAGGGGTCCGATGATTGCTGCGGTACTCAAGTTGAAGTAGTTCGAGGTCAGCGCCACGTTGAGGGCGTCGGAGACCAGCGGGAACAGCGTGCCTATCAGGATGGCGGCCGTAGCTGCCACCAGGAGAACGATGGTCAGCAAAAGCGCTGAGGGACGCGAAACGAGGCTCGCTGCTTCCTCGTCACTCCTCAATCCTGCACGCCTCTTAGCGGTGAGCACGATAGAGACAGCGATGACCAGGGCCAGGAAACCCAGGAAGTACAGGCCAATCCTCGACACCGAGAACGCGTGAACGGACCCTATCATGCCGCTGCGGGTAACGAAGGTCCCGAAGATGCAAAGCGCAAACGAGGCCACGGCCAGGGCGATGTGGCCGATCCTGACCCTGGTCCCACGGAACATCAAGGAATGGATCAGCGCGGTGCCCGTAAGCCAGGGAAGGAGAGAGGCGTTCTCCACTGGATCCCAGGCCCAGTATCCTCCCCAACCAAGTTCAACGTATGCCCATTGCGCTCCTAGAATGGTACCCACACCCAGACACAGCCAGGGGAACAGCGTCCACCGACGCACGCGTGGAACGTAGGGGTCCTTCAGCCTGCCGCTGAAAAGAACGGCCATGGTGAAGGCAAAGGGTACCGTGAAGCCTACGTATCCCAGATAGATGATGGGGGGATGCCAGAGCATCGCTGGGTTCTGGAGAAGTGGGTTCATGCCCAGGCCGTCCGCAGGGACGAACTCCAACGTTCGAAAAGGATTGGCCACAACCACAAGCAGCATCAAGAAAAACGCCTGTGTGCCGGCCATGATCATGGAGGCATATGAGACCAGAAGGTTCTGCCTATGGCGGTCACCGAGAACGATGACCGAGGCGAAGATGGAGAGAATCCAAGCCCAGAAGAGGAGAGAACCTTCCTGGCCTGCCCACAAGGCGGAGACTGTATAGGGCAGGGGCAGGTCTCGACTAGTGTGGCTGGCGACGTATTCTAGCTGGAAATCGCGCACGAGCAGGGAGTAGAGAAGCGCCAGCGCGGCCAAGGTGACCAAAGCGGTCGAGGCATAGACGCCCTTCTTGCTGCTCGTCACCACCCGTTTGTCCGCAGTTCTTGCCCCGAGAGCAAAACCGACGAAGGAGTAAGTCGTTGTGGCCAGCGCCAACGAGAGGACGATGAATCCCAGGTCGCTCATGTTCGTGTGCCCGCCCTCTACTCCGTGAGCCGTGCCTCATACTTCGAAGGGCACTGCACCACCAGGCTATCTGCCACGAAGACACCATCGGGAGAGAGCTCACCTTCCACAACCGCACTATCTGCCTGAGCGAAGGCATCGGGCACGTGGCCCTCGTATACCACCGGCAGTGTCCCGTCGCCCTCAATCAGGTTGAAGCGCAGAGTGCTGCTCCCTGGCTCCCAATCCACGCTCTCATTGTCCACCAGTCCGGCAACGCGCACCCTCTGGCCATCGACGGGTGGCTCCTGAGATATCAGTTCCTCGACCGTAAGGTAGTAGACGGTTGAGCTGCGCAGGCTGGTCCCAAACAGCAGCAGCACGACCGCAGCGATGAGCAGGCCTCCGGCCAGAAATCGGTACTTAGACTTCATTCTCGTAATCGGCCCTTGGACGTTCTCGGGGCGCTGCCCTGGCTGACACCAGGTGTCCGCGCGCTCCACTGATTATAGCATAAAAGCCCGGCCCTCGGGTGGCTCTCGATAGCCAGACACCTCGGGTGCTGGCAATTGGCAGTGACCTTTCCTCTCTGGTATAATTGAGTTGCAGGGAGGTACTCTATGTCAGACGTCGCACTCACACAACTGCTGCCCCTCGTCGGTTTCTTCGTCCTGTGGTACGTGCTCATGCGCTTTGTCCTGCCCCGACTGGGTGTTTCCACCTGAATAGCCAAGAGTTGCCGCGTGGAGGATCCACGCCAAGAAGAACCTGACCTGGCTTCAAAGCCCTCTTCGACCGAATATCATTCCAGAGGAGAACAGAGATGAAAGT
>JBAVWD010000631.1:0-5787 GCA_049697655.1 Anaerolineae bacterium
GTCGCATCACCGAGTTATGCTCCATGCTGGTCGTGAGGACACGATCCCCGGGTCGCAGTATGCCCCACAGGGCCAGGTTCAGAGCCTCAGTGGCATTCAGGCCAAAGACCACGCGCAACGGGTCCGACAGGTTGAAAAGCCGTGCCAAGAGCTCCCGGGTCTCGTATACCATACGCCCCGCCTCGATGGACAGAAGATGGGCTGAGCGTCCGGGATTGGCGCCCACCTCCGTCATGAAGCGAGACATGGCGTCATGAACGGCCGCAGGCTTCGGCCACGAAGTAGCCGCGTTGTCAAAGTAGATCATTTGTCACACCTCGAGGGGCACAAACAAGGGGATTGGACCCTCCGTCTCCCATAGTTGTTGTCTGGCCTTGCAAGCCAGAACTTCCAACTCAAAGAGAGGGGAGCCCGGAGCAGAACTCAGAGGACTGTCGTCGCGGATCGACCTCGGATTGAGGGAGCAGGTTCCAGCCAGCTGGCAGCCATACGACCAAGAGCATGATGCAGCCCGTGCATCGCGCCAGGGGCTTGGCTTCAGCCCATTCAGGTGAATGGCATGCGGCGATACATCGTCCAGCGCGTCAACCCTGCTCACCTCCCTTCCATGCCCGAGGGGGATTTCCCGCATCAGGCGTCAGCTAGCGCTCATTATAGAGGGCCTTCGGGAGTCTGTCAATCTGTCCGCAGGCCTCGGCCACAGTTCTCCCTGACCCTTATCGGCACCCTCGGATTTCCACGTTTGGCGGTGCGCCAGCCGATCGCCCCTCACGCTTCCGCCAGCGCCACCGTGCTGGCGGCGTCACAGATGAAGCGCGAGCTTGGAACAGTACCGTCCTCGCCTTCAACCTTGGCCTTGCGGGGGCGAGAGCCGCTAGGTCTCCATTGGCGTCCTTACTGACCATACTTCGACTGCCCTTGTGTGGAGATACCCGCTGTGATACGATATCTGCGTGTCCGAAGCGATCGCCATGCGAGGGAGGAGATTCAGGTGGCGAAGATAATAAGGAAGCCGTCTACGTACCTCTATCCTGTGCCAGTGGTCCTGGTGACCTGCGGCATCGAGAAACCCAACATCATCACCCTGGCCTGGGTGGGTACCGTGTGCTCCGATCCGCCTATGGTGGGCATCGCGGTCCGGCCCGACCGGCATTCTCACCATCTGATAGAGGAGACCGGAGAATTCGTGGTCAACATACCGGGAGAGGAACTCCTCGAGGCTACAGACAGGTGCGGTCACGCCTCTGGCCGTGAGACAGACAAGTTCGCGGCCACGGGTCTCACGCCGGAGCCGGCATCCGAGGTTAGGACCCCGCTCATCGCCGAATGCCACGTGAATATGGAATGCAAGGTGAGGCAGAAGCTGGAGCTGGGCGCCCACGATCTCTTTCTGGGTGAAGTGGTCGCGGTGCACGTCGATGAGGAGGTCCTCGACGAGGGTGGTCGCCGGATAGACTATAGCAGCGCCAGACCGTTCGTCCTCACCTTCGCCGAGTACAGAGGCCTCGGGGAGCCGCTGGGCACATACGGCTGCTCCGTCAAGCGCTAGGAGAGCCCTGCTCCTCGGCCCGATCCGGCTTCAAAGAAAGGGCCTCGTACACTTCGGGCTCTTTGGCTCGCCTCCTAACGCGCATATGACCCAATGATCTGGCCTCCACGGCGTTCTTGACCCGGTCATAGGTGGCGCGGCTCATGAGGATCTGCTGTGGTTTGGCTTGCTCCTGGAGACGAAAAGCCAAGTTCACAGCATCGCCGATGGCCGTGTAGTTCATCAGGGCCTCGCTCCCCACATTTCCGACCACGGCATCGCCCGTGTTGACGCCAAGTCCAAAATGAAGCACCGGCTCCATCCCCCCGTGCGCGAGGCTATCCCTCAGGGCGAAGGCCGTCTTCACCGCTCTCAGTGCGTGGTCGGGCTGGTCAAGGGGGGCGTTGTAGAGTGCCATGACGGCGTCGCCCATGAACTTGTCCAGCATACCGCCGTAGGTGAGGATTATCCCGGTTGCGAGAGCCAGATAGCCATTAACTACCTCTATCAGGCGCTCCGGTGGCATCCCCTCCGCAAGCGCGGTGAATCCGCGCAGATCGGCGAAAAGCACGGTCACCTCCCGTCTATCACCCCCCAGGTTGGTGCGAGCCGGATCGTCAATGAGGTACTGGGCCACCTGGGATGGGAGGTATCGCTCGAGCAAGTCCCGCGTCTGCTCTTCGAGCTCCCTGATGCGGCCATAGCTCGCCTCCAGTTCCCCGTACCGGGATTGTAGCTCTCCGTGCGCCGCTTCCAACTCCTGTTGCAGTCGCTCTCTCTCGCGTCGCAGCTGGCAGCGTTCGACGACCCTCTCCAGTCTGATGAAGGCTTCCTGATAGTCCAGAGGCTTGATCAGGTAGTCGTCTGCTCCAGCGGTGAGCGCCTTCACCGCGACCTCCTCCGAGCCAAAGGCGGTCACCATGACTATGCCTATCAAGGGGTCCTGATCTCTGACCTGCCCCACTACATCAATGCCGCTCATGCCCGGCATCATGATATCCAGCAAAAGTAGGTCAGGCTGGTGTTCCCTCACAGCCTGGAGGGCATGGCGACCATCTGGGGCGGTGAACACGGCGTAGCCCGCCCTTTCCAAGAGCTGTGCGGTGACCTCGCGAAAGGCCTCGTTGTCGTCTGCCAGCACGATGCGCGTGGTCATCAGTTACCTCTGATCCCGGATCAGCCGAGTGATGCGAGCAACCAACAGAAGAGATCGGTCGCGGGGCACTAGAGATAGCCCAGAGCTTTCAACCTGTCCTCGAGTATCTGCTCTTCCTCTGCAGTGTAGGAGCCGTCTTCGCCTGCCAGGGCCGGTGGCACGTAGTTCAATTCCTCCAGTTTGGAGAGGATCTTGGCCAGACTCTGCTCAGGGGATTCCGTGCCAGTGTTCACCACAACCTCAGCATGGGGAGGCTCCTCATACGGATCGGAGACTCCGGTGAAGTTCTCGATCTCTCCAGCGAGTGCCTTCTGATACAACCCCTTCACGTCCCGCTCGACAAGGACCTCCAGAGGGCACTGGCAGTAGACCTCCACAAAGCGTCCGATGTCCTGACGTATGAAATCCCGCACCTCACGGTAGGGCGAGATGGCCGAGCCGATGGCTGCCACGCCGTTCCTCGCCAGCAGCTTGCACACGAAGCCGATGCGTTTGATGTTCGTGTCTCGGTCTTCCTTGCTGAAACCCAGCCCTTTGCTGAGATTGGTGCGCACCACGTCTCCGTCCAGCACCTCGACCTTCAGGCCTCTCTGCCGCAGAACACCTTCCACGGCCCGGGCTAGTGTCGTCTTGCCTGAACCCGATAACCCTGTGAACCAGAGGGTGAAACCTAGCTGTTCCATGAGAAAATGCTCTATCCCTTTCTATTTGCCACTTTGCTGCCCTGCATGTCGCCGGGGATCGGCAGCCCGAACAGATGGAGCACGGTGGGGGCCACATCCATGAGTTGCAGGCCCGCTACCTGTCCCTGGCCCTGCTGGCGGGGATCATACATGATGAAGATGCCCCGCTGGGCGTGATTCGCATCGTCCGGCCCGATGTCGTTCTCCCGCGTGTGTATCCTACCGTGCCCCATGCTTCCCACGGAGCGCCATCCCAGATTGCCGAAGTACACCATCAGATCCGGCGGTACGTTTCGGCACTCTCGATAGACATCCTGCGGCTTGTAGGACACTGTGCCGATATTCACACCCTTCTCGTCGGCTATCTCTGACAGCTTGTGTACGATCTCATCGCGGACACGCTCGTACTCCGCGGCGGGGACGATACCCTGTGGTTCCCTCCCCTGCACATTGAGGAACAGCCGGCCGTAGTACCCGCCAGCTCCCCAGGCCTTGGTGCGCGCCCAATCGATCTCCACCTTCTCCAGAGGGACGATGCCCGCTGGCTCCTCTTTCAGCGTGAGGTAGCCCTCCTGAGATAGCCACTCATTGATGCAGATTCCCCCCTCCATGTGCCTCGCGCCGTGGTCGGACACGGCTAGGACTACTGTGTCCTCATCGAGCATGGCCAGGATCTCTCCGATCTCCCCATCCAGGTACTTGTAGTACTCCTCGACTGCGGTCTCGTACCGCGACCCTGCCTCATACTTGGGGTGCTGTGGGTCGAAGTACTTCCAGAAGGCATGGTGGATACGATCCACTCCCATCTCCACCAGCATGAAGAAGTCCCATTCCTTCTCTCGCATCAGGTGTTTGACGACCTTGAAACGCTTCTCGGTCATGTCGTAGATCTGGCGCAGCAAATCGTCCTTCTCGTCGGTCCGAAAGTTCTCCACATCCAGCTTGTAATCACCGACCAACGCCTCTATCTCTCCCCTCAGGTCGGCAGGATAGGTATACTGGCTCTGGGTACTCGGCGTGAGAAAGCAAGTGATGATGTAGCCGTTCGTGGGCTTCACAGGATAGGTCTGAGGGACTCCGACGAGGATCACCCGTCTCCCTGCGCGAGACAGGATGTCCCATACCGTATCCTCTGTCACCGCCTTGGAGTTCGCGATCCGCATCCTATCGTAGGAGTAGTCGGCGCGATTGCGAAAGCCATAGAAACCCAACCTGCCGGGGTCCTTGCTGGTCATCATCGACATCCACGCAGGCACGGTTATGGGTGGAATGGTGCTCTCCAGCTCCCCGTAGGTCCCGCCCTCCATCAGCTTCCGCAGGTTGGGCAGTCTGTCGCGCCACTGATCAAAGACCAGCTGAGGCGTCGCGCAGTCCAGGCCAATGACCACCACCTTGCGCTGTCCTTCAATGCGAGTCTGCGCTGCCTCAGCCTCCTGCCTTCGCTGCCGCATTCCGTCGATCAGGATCTTGCTGACCTCGGGGCGTGTGAACTCCTCCGGGAGCATCTCGCCGCGACTCACCCTCTCCCTGACTTCCGTACCGCTCATCACCACATGATCCTCGGGGGGGTGAGGACAGGTCTTCAGTGACACCAATCCACCGCACTTACGGCAGTAGAACATGTGCTCAAAAAACAGGGGGGTGATGCCTATTTCCTCAGGATCGAAGTCGTCGAAGATCAGTTGAGCATCGTAGGTGCCGTAGTAGCCACCAACACCCGCATGATCGCGCCCTACGATGAAGTGAGTGCACCCATAGTTCTTCCGAGCCAACGCGTGAAGGATGGCCTCACGCGGTCCGGCGTAGCGCATAGCTGCTGGAAACACACCGAGCACCACCCTGTCTGGCGGGTAGTAGTCGCGCAACAGAGCCTGGTAGCTGGTCATCCTCACGTCCGCCGGGATATCGTCGGATTTCGTCTCCCCCACGAGGGGATGAAGCAGGAGCCCGTCGCAGATCTCCAGTGCAGTCTTCTGTATGGCTTCATGGGCCCGGTGGATTGGGTTCCGCGTCTGGAAGGCAACGATCCGACGCCAGCCCCTCTGGGCAAACATACGGCGCGTCTGAGCTGGATCGTGCCTGAACTCCGCGAACTGCTGGTCCGCTGGGCGATTCAGAAGATGAACGCCACCTCCGAGGAGCACGTCTCCCTGCTGGTACAACCGGGCTACGCCGGGATGCGCATCCTCTGTTGTACGGTAGACAAGTTCTGCTTCCCTTTTCTTGTCGTACTCGAACCTCTCGGCCACTTCCATGATGCCGAGAATACGGTCTCCCTCGATAAGAGCAATTTCCTCGTCCTCCTGCAGTTCGTCAGCCACCTTGTGAGACACAGGCAGAGTAATGGGGATGCTCCACACCACCCCATTGCTCAGACGCATGCGCTCCACCACGTTCTCGTAGTCGACCTTGGTCATGAA
>JBAVWD010000632.1:0-1743 GCA_049697655.1 Anaerolineae bacterium
GAGGTACTCCAGTTGGGGCAACGGCCGCAGGGTGTCCTCTATGCCGTGCCGGGCCACCCCCTCGTCGGAGAGGACACGGTGCGGCGGATACGGAAGTCGGCGCACCAGGCAGGCGTCGAGGTACGCATCGTCTCGGGCCTCAGTTTCATCGAAGTTGCCCTGCCCCTCCTGGACATCGATCCGCTGGACGGGCTACAGATCGTGGATGCCACTATCCTGGCGGAGCATTTACATCCCAACCTGGACCCCGATCTGCCGGCTCTGATAGGGCAGCTATACAGCCGTCCGCTGGCATCGGAGGTCAAACTCACTCTCCTGAACCTCTACCCGGCCGAGCATGGTGTGACCCTTCTCCGTGCCCTGGGCACCCCCCAGGCCGCAACGGAGAAACTGCCGCTCTACGAACTCGATCGCGTAGAGAGTTTCGATCATCTGACCACTCTCTTCGTGCCGCCCCTGGACAAGGCCAGCTCTGTGTCCACCTTTCACGACATCGTGGCCCGCCTCAGGGCCCCCGGTGGCTGTCCCTGGGACCGCGAGCAGACCCATTTGACCCTTCGGCCGCACCTCCTGGAGGAGGCCTACGAGGTCCTGCGAGCCATCGATGAGGAGGACGACGAGGCATTGCGGGAGGAACTGGGCGATTTGCTGCTGCAGATCGTCCTGCATGCCCAGATTGCCACGGAAGAAAGCTCCTTCACTCTGGCGGAGGTGGTTCAGACCATCATCGAGAAGATCATTCGCCGGCATCCCCACGTCTTTGCCGGGCTGGAAGTAGCCGACGCTGACGAGGTGCTCCGCAACTGGCAGGCCATAAAGCGCGAGGAGAAGGAGGACAAAGAGGACAAGCCCCTGTGGGACATGCCCTTGAGCCTACCGGCGCTGAATCTGGCGCGAAGAGCACAGGAAAGGGCTGAGAGAGAAGGGTTGCTTTCCACAGCCAGGGAGTCCCTCTTGACCGAGGCCCAGAGCAAGTTGCACGAGCTCCGCGAGACCGCTGGCGAAGAGGAAAGCGCGGAAGCCCTCGGCGAGCTGTTGTTCGCTCTGGCGGATCTGGCCCGTCACCTGGGGATTGATGCCGAGAGCAGCCTGCGTACGGCCACCATGCGCTTCGGGGAGGAAGTGGCTTCGGCCCGGCTGAAGAAGGGCACTGGCCACAATCCAGATGACCGTGGGGAATATGAACGGCCCCACGCCTCGTGAGTCTCCACTCGCACCCTCTCTTCCCTCTCCGCAAACCACGCTCAGTGCTCGAGCACGGTTCGAGGCTCCCCCACGGACCTTTGCGCGTATGGCAAGACCAGCCGAAGTGCCTACCGTTCGATGGGCACGTCCAGCAAGATCGGCTCCTTTCGGTGGAGCGCATCGCGCACGCGCTCGCTCAGTTCCACCGGTTCGGTTACCCGAACCGCTTCCACGCCCAGAGAACGCGCCAGACCGACGAAGTCAACCTCCGGCTCGGCGAGGTCCATACCCAGATACTTCCCCTGCGACACCTGAGGCAACTGCAGCTCGGTCCCGATGAGCTTGAGGATCTTGTACTGAGCGTTGTTGGCGATGAGGAAAACCACGGGGACATGATGATGCGCGGCTGTCCACAGCCCCTGGATACCATAGAGGGCCGACCCATCACCCAGCACTGCCACCACCGGTCGCTCGGGCCAGGCCAGCTTCACGCCCACGGCGCATCCCACCCCCCAACCCAACGCCCACCCTCGGGGACCGATGTGACCGGTGGGGTCT
>JBAVWD010000633.1:0-3343 GCA_049697655.1 Anaerolineae bacterium
CTCATCGCTCTGGGTCCCACACTGCGTTTCAACGGCCAGGAGCGCGACCTGCCTCTTCCCTTCGATGTGCTGACGGCTTTGCCTTTCTTCAAGGGCAATCGTTATCCCAGCCGCTATAGCGTAATACTGACGCTCTGCTGGGCCGTGCTTGCGGCTTACGGCCTCCATGGCCTGACCAGTCGAATGCGGCGTGAGGCGCTCAAGCACAGTCTGGCGGGGATTCTTGCTGGTCTTGTGGTCTTCGAGCATCTCTCCGTCCCCCTGCCTCTCTCCGACTTCCGAGTGCCGGACGCATATGCCGCCATCGCCGAGGAGCCGGGAGAGTTCAGCGTGCTGGAGTTGCCTCTGGCCTGGAGGAATGGCTTCCGGGTCACGGGCACCAAAGACCCGGTGATCATGTTCGAGCAGTTCTACCAGACCGCGCATCAGAAGAGGCTTCTGGGAGGCAACACCTCGCGCAACCCCGAGTACAAGTTCCAGTATTTCACCGAGGCCCCTGTGATCAACACCATCATCGCGTTGGAGAATGGCCACGAGGTGGAAAGGGAGACCTGGGATATGGACCGGGAACTGGCGCCCGAGGTGCTGCGTCTCCTGGGCGTGCGGCACGTGGTCCTGCATACCGAGGCGGTTCCGTCGGTGCTTCAGGAGTATGTGCAGTACGTCATGGGCGGTGAGCGGATCCACGAGGGCGACGGCATTGTCGCCTATCGCGTCACCCACCCGCCCCTGGACGAGGAGTTACTCATCGATCTGGGAAGCGACGAGGCCCGTCCGCACCTGGGGGAGGGCTGGAGCGAGAGCGGAGCGGAACAGGTGTGGGCACAGCGCAGGGAGGCGCGGTTCCTCGTGTCGTTGTCTCGTGAACATCAGCACATGACCATGCGCATTTTCGCTCCGGGTCCAGGCCAGGGTCTGGAGGTTGTGCTCAACGGCCACTCAGCGACCTCGCTAAGGTTGTCAGAGGGCTGGCACGAGTACGAGGTCCTGCTTCCGAAGCGTCTCCTACGGGATGGGCTCAACGAACTCCATTTCCGGTTCCATCGCCTCTTCCCCGTGGATGGGATCCGGGAAGGTGGATACGAAATCGGCGACACCGGTGTGACGTGCCCGGTCAACATTCTGGTTAAGAGCGCCGGGGAAGAGGTGGGGGACTTCGGCCACATCTACGTGGACGGCCGCAACGTGTCGCCGGACGAACGAGGATACAACGTGGTAGTTCTCGATCCGGTGAGCGGTGCGGTGGAAGGTACAGGACATTTCGATACCTTTGCCAGCGAAGAGGAGTCAACTCGTCTGGCCGAGTTCATAACGGGGATCCCGGACGGGAGGATTGTGGCCGTGGCGGTGGAGGACGAGGCCTCTCTCCACCTGACGGAGGAGGCGGTGCTAGCCCTGCGCACGATTGGAGCCAGAGAAGACCTGCGCGACATGTTCCGCTGGGAACATGCGATTATTGGAGTGAAGGGCGCTGAGCCTGGCCAGGCGCTGGAGGCGATGGGCTTGCTGCGTCCTGTCAGCGTTCGAGCTGGCCAGGGCTTCACCGAGCCAGCGGCGGCTGCTGCGTTCGACTACGTGGCGTTCCGGACCCAGCAGTGACCGGTCGGGCTGGACGCTTCTGGGCGTTTCGGCTATACTCGACGGCACAATCATCTTCCTGGTTGTGTTTGGCTAGGCACGGTTGCCTATTCTGGTCAACAACAGCTGGGAAGATCATCGAGCGCCAACTACCTTGCGGGCGCGGCAGGTAGTTGGCGTATTGGGTTGAGCAATACTTCAGTTTCGGCTCGGACAAACCGCCCACGCTTGGCTGGCCGTCCTGGGCGGATAGCGAAGGAGGGGGTGAGATGAGCGAGCGTCAGTTGGCAAGGCTGGGTTGGCTTAGTCTGCTGCTCCTGGCCGCGGGAGTTCTGGCCGGCTGCGGTGCTCGTGAGGGGAGCAGTCCCTACGTGTGGATCGATGCTCCCTTGAACGGCAGCCAGCGTGAGTGGGGCACCATACAGGTCATGTCCCACTCCTCGTGCGAGGACGGCATCCGCGAAGTGGCCTTGCTGGTGAACGGGGTGGAGTATCGCAGGGACGATAGCCCCGACGCCAACGCCACCCTGGTTACCATCGTGCAACCTTGGGTTCCGCCGTCCGATGGGCAGTTCACTCTACAGGTCATTGCCTACACCAGGGGCCGTGTGGCCAGCGATCCGGCCACGGTTCAGGTGACGATAGGAGCTCCCACCGGCGCCCCGCTGCCGACGGCTGCACCTGAGATTCCTTCGCCGGCGCCCCCGGAAGCCACCTGGGTAGTGGAGACCCCCAGCGTTGGCCCGGCCGCCCCGACTTCCACTCCCATCCCGGCCGTCGCCACTTCGACGCCGGTGCCGCCTCCGCCGACGCCTGAACCGCCTCCGCCGACACCTGAACCGCCTCCGCCGACGCCTGAACCGCCCGCGCCGACGGCTACACCCGAACTTCCGACGCCGACGCCTGCGCCAGACACCACTGGACCCGAGATCACCAACGTGGAGCGCTCTGCGGATATCATCTACTTCCCTTATCCAGGTTGTGGCCCGATACAGGTGACCTTCACCGCCCGGGTCAGCGATCCGTCAGGCGTTGATCGGGTCCGGCTGGTCTACTCGGTGGGCGGGGGTGAGCTGCAAGTGAAAGACATGAGCCCTGCGGGTGGGCAGAGCTACCAGGTTGAGTTGAAGCCCTCGCAGGTAGGGATCATGGATTACTGGATCAGGGCCTGGGATACCCTGGACAACCGTCGCGACGGCGGCCGTGCAACATTGGAGGTGAAGTCGTGCGGTTAGAGTGCCAGTTGCCCCTATCCCCGGACAGCCTCGCATGGGGCAGGGCGTGAGGGCAGCCATTCCGTTGGCAGCAAGGAGGCAATAGTGAGAAAACGGTGGATCGTCTTGGTCATCCTCGTTGGGATGGTGGCCTGTCTTTGCCTGTCCTCTGGCCTGGTCTGGCTGGGAGGGCACCTCAAGCACACGCCCAGCAGCGGCCCAACCGTCAGGATTATCGACCCTCACTATGGTGACCGTGTGCCTATGGAAAGGGCGGTGCTGGTGCAGTCGGAGGCCAGCGATGCCACCAATCTGGTCACCCAGGTGGAGTTGTGGGTGGATGGCCAACTACAGTGGGTGGAAGGTAGCCAGGAGCCTCAAGGCACCTCCCATTTCTATGCTGCGCAGGGCTGGCAACCTTCCTCGCCGGGCTCACATACGTTGATGGTGAGAGCGCTCAACAGCAGGGGTGCAGTGGGCCAGGCGATCATTGTCGTGGACGCGGTGGAGGGCCTCTTCGGCGTCGGGCCTGAGGGGGAGGAGGTCTACCT
>JBAVWD010000634.1:0-2761 GCA_049697655.1 Anaerolineae bacterium
GAGTGCCAGGCGGGGGCCGCATCGCCTGGTGGGAGAGCAGTCTTAACCTCAATCCTCCGCCCGGCCAACCCATCACCTGGACTCAGCATATCATCGCCGATGTTCGGGGAGGCACATCGGTGTACGCGACCGACGTCGACGACGACAACGATGTGGATGTGCTGGGCACTGCTGAGTACGACGACCTCATCGCCTGGTGGCAAAACGATCCGAGCGGCAACCCACCGCCGGCGGACCCTGTCGCCTGGACTCAGCACACCCTAGACGACGCTTTCGATGGCGCCTACTGTGTCTACGCAACAGACCTGGACGGCGATGACGACACCGATGTCCTGGGCGCAGCCCTCGGAGCCACAACCGTAGCCTGGTGGGAACATGGCGACAGCCTTCTGACCACCGAGGAGATCACCTGGACCAAGCACATCATTGAGGACACCTTCTCAGGGTTCCCGGCATGGGTCTACGCCACCGACCTGGACGGGGATGAAGATGTCGATGTTCTGGCAGCCGACCACGGCACCGAGGCTGGGAATGCCCCCATCATCTGGTGGGAGAATGCCGGGTCGCCCGCGGATGGGGGCTGGACCAAGCACACTATTGAAACCGACTATTGGGCCTGGCGCGGCGTCTACGCCACGGATGTGGACAGCGACGGCGATGTGGATATCCTGGGCGCTGCCTGCGAGTCCAATGTTGTGGTCTGGTGGGAGAACGACGGCACGCCCCGCGATGGGGGCTGGGTTGTACACGTCCTGGACAGCGCGTTCTCCTATCCACTGTCGGTATATGCCACCGACCTGGATGGGGACCAGGACACCGACGTCTTAAGCGCTGCCTTGGCGGCGAACACAGTTGCTTGGTGGGAGAACGTCACCCACGTAACGTATCAGCCGCTAACGCTGAAGAACTACGGGCCGTGAAAGCGAAAGGCGGCCCTCGCCAACAGACGAAGGCCGCCTTCTTTCTCAACAGAGACCCCAAGCGTTGGGGTCACCTCAGGCTCGGTCAACTAGTGAGCCGACCAAACTCTGCCACTAGGGCTGCCCGACCAGCTCGACGGCGTCGATCTCGTCCCAATAGCCCGCGTTCCTCTGATCCAGACTGATGCGCACAGTGTTGACGCGCGCGCTCACTCCGCTCACAGAAACAGTGAAGACCCTCGGGCACTCCTGGACGGCCCCCGGGGTGCCTTGCCAGACGGTGTAGTAGAGCCCCGCCTGGTCCTTCACCTCCACCTTGTTAATGAAGCCCGGTGTGACGCTCTCGTGGATGTTAATCTCCGTAGGCACCACCGCCGTGGCGAAGGTGACCTCCAGCCAGTCAACTCCCTCCGCGGTCTCGGAGGCCCAGGCTCTCTGGTCGTCTACACACTCCGTGACGTTAGGCGCCCCCGTAGCCTGCTGAGCACCCCAATCTGGGTCGGAATACGAAGAACTCGCCACTCCGCCCACCGCCCACTGCCGCACCGCGCCCGCAACAGGAGGCTGGGTCGGTGTTGCAGCAGGCACGACCGGCGGGGCGCCACTCGGCACTCCGACCAGCTCGACGGCGTCGATCTCGTTCCAATAGGGCCCTTCTCTCTGATCCAGATTGATGCGCACGGCCTTGACAGGAGCACTCACCCCGCTGACCGAGACAGTGAAGACCCTCGGGCACTGCTCCACAGTCGCTGGGGTGCCTTGCCACACCGTGTAATAGAGCCCCGCCTCGTCCTTCACCTCCACCTTGTTGATGGCACCCGGCGAATACGTCTCATAGATGTTGATCTCCGTGGGCACCACCGCCGTGGCGAAAGTCACCTCCAGCCAGTCAACTCCCTCCGAGGTCTGAGAGGCCCAGGCCGTCTCGTGGTCACCACAATCCATGGTGTTAGGTGCACCGATGGCCTGTTGTGCGGAGTAGTCGTCGTCGCCATATTGCGAACTGGCCGTGGCCCCTGTGGCCCACTGGCGCAGTACGCCCGCAGCCGCAGGCTGGGTAGGCGTGGCACCAGCAACCACGGGAGGGGTGTTCGTAGGCGCCGCCGGGGGCGCACTGGGTGGCGTTGTGGCGGTCGCCACCTCCTCAGGAGGCGATGTCGGGGACACGGTCCCTCCCGGCAGGCACGCCCCGGCCACAAAAATCAGCACCAGCCCGGCCACCAGCAGCACATACCGTCTGTTCCTTGCTATCATCATATTCCTTCAAGCACACTCCTTTCTCTCTTCTTGACTCCCCAGGTCGAGGGCTGGACGGCGCTTCTGGCCAGGCGAGGTCCGACTGGCCCTCTCGCGCTGTCCATCCTCTCTGCTTATTGCTCTTTCCGTCCTGAGTTTGTCCCTAAATCAATTATGCACCAAAAGTCCATGCTTGGCAATCGACTTCCGTTCTCCGCCGCGCCAACCGCATCAGGTCCTGCCGAGCCGGGGTCAGTAGTCGCGGGTACCGATTCACGCGGCTGGCGGAGCGGAAGCCGCATGGCGCCCAGGAGCGGACTGCGACGTCACGCAGCTAAAGCCAGGATCTTCTCCACCATCTGGGGGTAGTCGTAGCCAGCCGCGAGGGCGGCCCTGGGAAAGCCTGAGTCGGGGGAGATGTCCGGGTTGGGGTTGATCTCCAGGACGTAGGGCTGATCGCCCCGCTCGCGCATGTCCACCCGCGCGTATCCTCGGCAGCCACCTGCTTCGTAGGCGGCGATCGCCGCCTCGCGTATTCTCTCGGCCAGAGGGGGACCCACGTCCGCAGGGCAGGTTACCGGGGTCAGATGGTATTCGTCTCTCTC
>JBAVWD010000635.1:0-1514 GCA_049697655.1 Anaerolineae bacterium
CCGTGTATGTATTCCCCTCGCGTCGGAGCCGCAAGTAGGCCTGTGATTGACTCACCGTGGCACTCCCATAATTGGTCTTAAAGCCTTCACCAGCCCCCTGGTTGTCAAAGTAGACACCGTCGCCGACACAAGCGCCGGGACTGTCGCAAAAGGCGCGGCCAAACTGCAGGTAATTGGCTTCGTCCTGGTAGACCACCAGCCCTGCTAGCTGATAGTTGCTGGTAGGGGTGAAGCGAACAAAGGTGGCAATTTCGAAGTTGCCGCTGGGCGCATTGCGCACCAGTACGTTCTTTGCCGAACTCAGAGCGATGAACCCATCCTGGAGGGTGATGCGCAGCGAGCCGGGCGCGTCGGTTAGATTCCAGTTCGTTGACTCTTGACGCAACCAACCCCAGCCTTCCGCGAGGGCACCATTGAAGTCATCGCGGAACACGACGACAGGCCCGGTTGTCGGGGTCGCGGTAGGCTGCGGAGTGGACGTCGGCTCTGGTGTTGGACTCGGTTCCTCGAGAACAGAAGTGGCGGTCGGTTCCGGCGTTGCAGTCGGCAGTTCAGTAGTGGCTGTGGCCATGGGCTCCGGGACCGGCGTGTCCGCTGGCTCAGCTGCCTCCGTGGCAGCAGTGGTGGGCGGCGGAGTCGGCGCTGCCTCTGGGGGAGCACCTCCACAAGCAGGCAGCAGCATGGCCGCCAGCAATGACAACACCACAAGTCGCTTCACTAGATTCTACCTCCTTTGACGTGATGCATGGCGCCCCCATGAGTAGGCTGCCACAGACTAGCCAAGGATTCCACGTCTGTGTCAGGGCGACGACTGGCGGGAAGAATAACATGCATCATCATCACTGTCAAGAAGCGGTCTCTAGCGGTGTGTCATCGAGCCGCGCGCAGAACACTTCGAGTTAGCTTTGCCTCGGGTCTTGGTGGGAGAACCAGGCGAGTTGTGCTAGAATGCCAACACTGGAGAGGGCACCCGAGGAGGCCGCGTCTTGGGCCACACCTTCCGACGCCTGGCGAGACATGTCCTACCCCTGGCACTGGTGGTAGTGTCCGTGCTGGCGGCTTCCTGTAGCGAGTCGATCCCCATCCCCGTGCTCCAGCCAACAGCCACCGCCCCTTCGCTGCCATCGGCAACGCCCACTTCCATGGTCTCACCCACGGCCACCGCGGCTCCCACAGCCACCGCCACACCCATCCTGGCAGCTGACGAGGCCCTCCAGGCGGCTATCCGGCACCAGCAAAACGGAGACTACCAAGCTGCTGTCGGTGTGTGCCAGGGCATCATCTCCAGCTACCCGGATAGCGCAGAGGCGCGAGACGCCCTCTACCAGCTGGGCGAAGTGTATGCCCTGGACCACAACTACTCCGCAGCCGTGGATGCCCTCCTGCAATTCCGCGACCGCTACCCCGATGACGAGCGTTACCCCTTCACCACGTTCCGCCTGGCCACCGCCTATGAGAACCTGGGCTTGTGGGACGAAGCCATCACGGCCTACCAGGAGTACGGCGAACAGAGG
>JBAVWD010000636.1:0-2306 GCA_049697655.1 Anaerolineae bacterium
GCCCTGGTGGTTTCGGCAATCTCGATCCAGAAGCGCAGGCCACTGCCATGGCCGGGCGCGGTGGAGCTGGAATGGGCTTTGGCTCGGGTTTGACGGATGCGGTCATCGAGCTTCTGGAGACGAGGGCGGCCGAATCGTGATCGATGGCTGCCCGGATCTCCGGGATGTAGTATAGACAACGACCGGTCGTGAGTTTGGAGTTAATTGATAATCTCGGTAGGGCACATCGCGGTGCGCCGGGGTGTAGAGGATGTAGGTGATTATGAAGAGAATCCTGCTACTGTCCTTTCTCTTGCTGCTGTTGTCTGGTTGTGGACAGGCGACGGTGCCGGAAGCTGCGGACACCGCCGGTGCCACGGCCTCATCCGTGGTCTTGGAAGAGACGGCCACGCCTGCGATGACCCCCCAACCGACGGCCACGATGACCACAGAGCCAACGGCTGCGAACGAGTCGCCGACGAGCACACCGACAACCGAGCCCGTGCAGCCAACGGACACACCGACGCTCACGGTGACACCGGAGGTTGTTGCGACCGGCGGAGCTCCAGCGACGGCGGTCGCTGAGCAGGTCTCGACAGGGGAGTCGGAGGGTCGTTTCGTATTCCAGGTAGCTAGCGGTGGCGACATCTACACGGTTAATGCCGATGGCAGCGACCTCAAGCGGGTCACCTATGGCATGGACCCGGACTTGTCTCCCGATGGTAGCCAGATCACCTTCGTTCGCTGGAGCGAGCCCTGGGGGATCTACACCATCAACTCCGATGGCACCGGCGAGAGGCTGTTGCTAAGTTCCAATGTGGCCCGAGCGCCGGTGTGGTCTCCCGATGGCACGCAGATAGCCTTCTACTTCCAGACGGAGGGTATGACCGCGTCGGACTCGATGTGTATGGGTGAAGAATGCAGAACGATGCCCGGCCATATGCAGACCGAGTGGCATGTCGGCGTCGTGGACGTAGCCGATGGGTACCTGCACCAGCCCTACGTTGATCGTTTCTCGTTCTCCCCCTCCTGGTCTGCCGACGGAGAATGGCTGGTTTACGATGGCGGTGATTCAGGAGCTATCCCCTCCGAACTCCACGGGCTCTGTTTGACGACTGTGGAGGGGCCGAACAACGCTGTGTTGACCAACAACACGAATGACCACTTCCCGGTGTGGTCGCCCGACGGGACGCAGATCGCCTTCATGCACTGGCAGCACGACCATTGGGAGATCTACATCATGAATGCCGATGGGGGCGATCGCCATCCATTGACCAGCAGTTCCAACTACGTCAAGCCGCGGCCCAACAACGTGTCTCCAGCGTGGAGTCCCGATGGCGAGCAGATAGTCTTTCTCTCGGACCGCGGCGGCAAGTGGGAGTTCTATGTGATGGACTCCGATGGCAGCGATCAGCGGGAGATACTGGAGAACGTCACGGAAACCCTGGCGATCCAATACACCGCCACGTATGAGAGAGTGATTTCGTGGGGATCATGAGGCTGTGGTGTTTTGACACCGACACAGCCCTGAGTTATGCTACCATCACGGGCCAGCTGAGTCTGTGGGGCCCATCTTAGAGGTGACAGCCATGAGCAGAGTGTTGGTGGTAGACGACGATCCGGGGATCGTGAAGCTGGTCCGGGCCTACTTGGAGCAGGCCGGATTCGAGGTGGCTGTGGCCTACGACGGCAAGAAGGCCATGCAGATCGCCCGCAACGACAGGCCGGACCTGGTCATTCTGGACCTTATGCTGCCAGAGATGGACGGTTGGGACGTGTGTCGGGCCCTGAGGAAGGAATCGGATGTGCCCATCATCATGCTCACGGCGCGCGTGGAGGAGAGCGACAAGCTCATCGGGCTCGAACTGGGCGCGGATGACTACGTAACCAAGCCTTTCTCGCCACGGGAGCTGGTGGCGCGCGTGCGCAGCGTGCTTCGCCGCGCGGAAGGTATGCCTGCCAGACCAGAGCGTTTGTCCCATGGCGAGATCACCGTTGATCTTTCTCGCCACCTGGTTGAAGTGCGAGGCCAGGCTATCGACCTGACACCCACGGAGTTCGATCTCTTGGCCACCATGATGGAGGATCCGGGAAGGGCCTTCACCCGCTCGCAGTTGCTGGAAGCAGTGCAGGGATACGCCTATGATGGCTACGAGCGAACCATTGATGTACACATCAAGAACCTTCGCCAGAAGATCGAAGAGGAGGCCCGCGATCCCCAACGTATCAAGACTGTGTATGGCATAGGCTACAAGTTCGAGGATTGATGCCGTGAGGAGTCTGTGGTTCAAGCTTACAGCGGCCCTGGTGCTCGTCACCCTGCTGGG
>JBAVWD010000637.1:0-3803 GCA_049697655.1 Anaerolineae bacterium
TACCAGGGCGTTCACAATCAGCAGACACCACTGTTCGTGACCACCGATTCGCTGCTGCACGTCTACCACCTGCTCTTCGACAAGGTGCTTCGCACCGCAGAGGAGGAGTATTTCAACACGGATCTGGTAAGCCTGACCCGGGGGATGCTCTGGGCTTCTGAGGCGCAGTTTGACAGTGTCAAGGGCACGTCGCTGGAGGAGGTGGCTCGACGCAACGTGGCGTACTTCGCTGTGGCCCTCAAGTTGCTGGACCCTGCGGCAGAGGTCCCAGACGAAGTCAGCCAGGAGGTAGGGCAGGAACTGGGACTCATCGAGGCTCACCAGGGCTTCGCCCCATCCTCCATCCTTCCGGGCTACGAGGAGGACTACAGCCAGTACGTACCTCGAGGGCACTATACCGCCAACGATACCCGCCAGAGATACTTCAAGGCCATGATGTGGTACGGCCGCATCAACTTCAGACTGAAGGAACTGGACGAGACCCGCTCAGCGCTGTTGATCGCCCAGGCCTTGTCTCGCGTGGAGATAGACGGAGAGCCCGCATCCCGGCTCTGGGAGCGCATCTACGAGCCCACCGTGTTCTTCGTGGGGGCCACCGACGATCTGAACATCCGCGACTATCAGAAGCTCATGGAAGAGGTCTATGGAGCGGTGCCGGAGGATCCCGCGGCCTTCGCCGACAACGCTCTGCTGAGCGCGTTCGTCGCCGCGGCCAGAGAGCTGCCCCCACCCCAGATCAACTCCATGTGGGTCTGGGTGTGGGAGGATCGAGAGGAGGAGACGCAAGGCTTCAGGTTGATGGGCCAGCGTTTCGTCATCGACGCCTATATCTTCCAGCAGTTGATCTACAGCAAGGTGGACGACCAGTTCCTGCCCAAGGGCCTGGATGTGTTCTCAGCCATGGGCTCCGAGGAGGCCTACCGGCTGCTCGACGAGATGGGCGAGACCCAGTATCCCAGGTACAGCGAACAGATGGACAGACTCAGAGGAGAGATAGCAGCCCTGGAGCTGGACAGCTGGACTCAGAACCTGTACTGGAGCTGGCTGTACTCCCTACGGTCTATCATCGAAGCCAGGGACGAACGGTATCCCGCCTTCATGCGCACGCATGCCTGGTCCCAAAAGGATCTGCACACCGCCCTGGGAAGCTGGACAGAACTCAAGCATGACACCATCCTCTACGCCAAGCAGGCTTACGCGGAGTTGACCGCCATGCCCCCGGAGGCGGCGGTCCGTGGTTACGTCGAGCCCAATCCCGAGGCCTATGGCCGTCTCCTGGCCTTGACCCGCATGACTCGCGACGGCCTCGATCAGCGTGGCCTGTTATCCACGGATGATCGAGACAGCCTGGAGCAACTGGACCAGTTGCTGCTCTCCTTGAAGACCATCGCAGAGAAGGAGCTGCAAGGGGAAACCCTGACTGACAGTGAGTACGACCTCATCAATTCCTATGGCGACTGGTTGGAGAGCCTCACCATCGCGGCTGCGGACAAGCCGGAGCCCGGTGGCTCTGTAGACGAACATGAGGCCGCTTTGGTCGCCGACGTAGCCACCGATCCGAACAGCGGCTCTGTTCTGGAGGAGGGTGTAGGTAGAATCTACCAGATCTCCGTGGTAACAGAAGTGGAGGGACAATTCACTCTCACTAGGGGCGGGGTCTTCTCTTACTATGAGTTCTCGTGGCCGATGAGCGACCGCCTCACTGATGAAGCCTGGCGCGAGCTGCTGGAGAGTGGACAGGCGCCGCCTGGACCAGAGTGGACCTCCAGCTTCATGTCACAGTAGCCGCACACGCCAGGAGGCATCATCATCGCGCTCTGACGGTGCGAGGCTGGCTAGATGGATTCGGAAGTCGACTGAGGCACGCGCACCTTCGGAAGAATACGAGGGCCGCTGTCCATGGACGGTGGCCCTTTCTCTGTCCTCCCACAGACGTCCAATGCGGCCCCCGGACCAGGCGCTGGGCTCCGACCTCAGCCCGTAGAGTTTGACACAAAGCAAGCCGGGGGCTATAATATCAGCGAGCAAATCTTGCCGTGGTGGTCCGATTTTCCAACAGGTGCGTGCGAAATCGAGACCACCTTTTGCTGGTTTGGACACGCTGCACCGCCCCCTGGCACAAGCGGTGCCCTGTTTCAGCTCCAAAGAGGCAACGATGGGTGCGACTCTGGTCATTGGAGCGGGCATTGCAGGCATGCAGGCCGCGCTCGACATTGCCGATGCTGGCTTCAAGGCCTACCTAGTGGAGAAGGAACCGAGCATCGGGGGCCGGATGGCTCAGCTCAGCGAAACCTTCCCCACCCTGGACTGTTCCTCGTGCATTCTCACTCCCAAGATGGTCAGTGTGGGCGGGCACGCCAACATCGAGTTGCTGGCCTATTCCGAGGTCGTGGAAGTTGAGGGCGAGGCTGGCCACTTCAGGGTCAAGGTACGCCAGAATCCCCGCTACATCGATGTACACAAATGCACCGGGTGCGGCAGCTGCGGCGAGGCCTGTCGTCTCAAGGACAGGCTGGACAGTGAATTTAACATGGGCATGGGAAAGCGGGGAGCTGCTTACGTACCCTTCCCCCAGGCCGTACCGCTCAAGTACACGATAGACCCCGAACATTGCCTCATGATACAGAGGGGAAAGTGCGGGAAATCCCCAGCCTGTAGTGATGCCTGCCCCGCTGGCGCGATAGACTTCGCCCAGGAACCGCAAATCGTGGAGCTGGAGGTGGAAGCTGTCATTGTAGCCACCGGGTTCGATCCCTTCGATCCACGTCTCAAGCCAGAATACGGCTACGGTCTCTATGACAACGTGATCACCGGGTTGCAGTTCGAACGCCTTTCATCTGCGTCGGGCCCGACCTACGGGGAGATCAGACTTGACGACCGGCAGATCGACGACGTGGTCTTCATCCAGTGCGTGGGGAGCAGGGATCGTAGTCTGGGAAACGCCTACTGCTCGCGAGTATGCTGCATGTATACTGCCAAACAAGCACATCTGGTGCGCGAGAAGCTGCCAGGCGCGCGCGTCACGGTCTTCTACATGGATGTCAGAGCCTTTGGCAAAGGCTTCGAGGAGTTCTACGATCGGGTGAGGGAAGAGCAGGTACTGTATCGCCGGGGCAATCCGTCGGAGATCTACGCACGCGGGGACCGCCTGGTGGTCAAGGCGGAAGACACTCTGCTAGGTCAGCCGGTGGAGGTAGAGGCTGACCTTGTGGTGCTGGCGATTGGTCTCGTGCCGCGAGCAGACACGCAAGCCCTGGCTGTGTTGCTCGGTCTATCGTCATCCGAGGACGGATTCTTCCAGGAAGCTCATCCCAAGTTTCGACCCACAGAGACCGACGCAAAAGGAGTCTTTCTGGCGGGATGCTGTCAGGGTCCAAAGGACATCCCGGACGCGGTTGCCCAAGGGAAGGCGGCAGCAGCGTCTGCTATCGTTTTGATGTCCCGATCGGGTTCAGAACTCGCCTTAGGTGGGGAGTAGGGAGAGAATGGAAGCCGAACAGAGTCTGTCGGAGCGCTGTGACCTCTGGGGCTGCATCCAGTGCGGCAAGTGCACTGGGGGATGCCCCGTGTCCTTCAAGACCGCTCTAAACATCAGGCGGCTGATATATCAGGCACTGGTGGAGGGTGATCTCAGTCCCGACGGCATGGAGGAACTATGGGACTGCACGACCTGTGGCACGTGCGTCCTCCGCTGCCCCAAGGAGGTAGAACCCTCAGACTTGATCATCGCTCTGCGCACCACGCTGGTCGACGGGGGAGTGATCCCACCAACCATCAGGGATGCTCTGACTAGTGTCTTCAGG
>JBAVWD010000638.1:0-4610 GCA_049697655.1 Anaerolineae bacterium
GGGGCCAGCACAGCGAATGCTACCCCACGGAGAATACTGTGGGGGCCCAGCCCGGTCGTGCTGCGGTCTGGGCTGCACCCCACCGCCCAAGCACGACGCCATCGGGCTTGTGTCGGGGCGGTGTGCAGCTTCTATATAGACGCGCTCCTGCGCGCGCTCGGTGCGAGGACTGGCCAAGGTGCATATCATTTGATATGATTGGTAGTCGTTGCAGCGCGCCTGGAGAACGTGCATCACTCTCTGGGCTCAGAAATGACCATGGCAAAGGGGAGGTGCCAGGATGACGGAAGTCGTCATTGTTAGCGGGGTCAGGACCGCCATAGGAACCTTCGGCGGCTCGCTGAAGGACGTTCCAGTGGTGGAACTCGGTGCACTGGTGGTCAAAGAGGCTCTCAAACGAGCAGGCTTGCGACCCAGTCCCGGCGAGAAGCTGCTCGGGTATGCGCCTGGAACGTTGGCGGGCACGGGGATCATCGATCTCGAGGCGCAGTACTATGACTGGGACCAATCACTCCAGGGAACCCAGATTGACGAAGTGATCATGGGCCATGTGATTCAGGCTGGCCAGGGTCAGAACACAGCTAGACAGGCCATGATGCGCGCGGGGGTATCAAAGGAGACCAACGCCTTCACCGTGAACAAGGTCTGCGGGTCCGGCCTGAAAGCCATAACCCTCGGCGCCCAGGCCATCCAGCTCGGTCAGGCAGAGATCGTTGTGGCCGGTGGCATGGAGAACATGAGCCAGGCTCCCTACGGCCTTCCCAAGGCCAGATGGGGCTATCGGATGGACGTCACCGGTGCAGGGGTGACCACTGACCTCATGGTCTACGATGGTCTCTGGGAGATATTCTACGGCTATCACATGGGACTCACTGCGGAGAACATCGCTGAGAAATACGACATCAGCCGTGACGAGCAAGACCAACTGGGCCTTGTCAGCCATCAGCGGGCGCGTAAGGCCATTGCCGACGGCACCTTCGCCGCGGAGATCGTACCAGTAGTGATGCCTCAGAGAAAGGGCGATCCAGTGGTGTCCGACACCGACGAGCGGCCCATGGACACCAGCTTGGAGAAAATGGCCAAGCTGGCACCAGCATTCAAGAAGGAAGGAACAGTCACCGCAGGCAATGCTTCCGGCATCAATGACGCCGCGGCAGCGGTGGTTCTCATGTCGCGTGAGAAGGCGGATCAGCTCGGTCTCGATCCTGTCGTGAGCATCAAGTCATACGCCTCCGGGGCCGTCGATCCCGCGTACATGGGACTGGGGGTGGTACCCAGTGTCAGGAAGGCGCTGGATAGGGCAGGTCTCTCGGTGGAAGAAATGGACGTCATCGAGTTGAACGAGGCCTTTGCAGCTCAAGCCATTGCCTGTATGCGCGAACTGGGGCTCAGCCTCGACAATACCAACGTTCACGGCAGCGGCGTCTCCCTCGGACACCCCATCGGATGTACAGGCGCTCGCCTGGTGGTCACCATCATGCATGAGATGCAGAGAAGAGACCTTGACTTGGGACTGGTCACGATGTGCATTGGCGGGGGACAAGGCATGGCGGCGGTGCTGGGCAGGTAGAGGCTGGCATTGACCGCGGATGGGCTCTGAGCGGAGACATGGAAGATGATAGCATCCACAGAGGTGGTCATCATCGGCGCAGCCAGGACCGCGATCGGTCGTTTCGGGGGGACCATCTCCGGCATCCCGGCCGTCGAGCTGGGCGGTGTGGCCATCAGGGCTGCTGTCCAGAGAGCGGGCATCGACCCTGCGACGGTTGACGAAGTGCTCGTCGGGCAGGTGATTCAGGCTGGATGCGGCCAGGCGCCTGCTCGACAGGCAGCGCTTAAGGCTGGCCTTCCACCCACAGTTGGAGCCACCACCGTCAACAAGGTCTGTGGATCCGGTCTGAAGACGATCGCCATGGGAGCCAATGCCATCGCCGTAGGCGACGCCGAGATCATCGTGGCGGCCGGCATGGAGAGCATGAACATGGGACCGCACCTGCTGGCGAACGCGCGCACCGGCTATCGTCTGGGAAACGCTGAGCTCGTTGACGCCACGGTGCGTGATGGCCTCTGGTGTCCTATCGAGAACTGGCACATGGGCAATGCGGCTGAACTCATCGCCGATGCGCTGGGCATCTCTCGCCAGGAGATGGACCAGTTCGCACTGCTCAGCCACCAGAAGGCAATCAACGCCATCAATCAGGGTAAGTTCAAGAACGAAATCGCGCCCATCACGGTTCCGCAGAGGAAAGGCGAGCCTCTCATCTTCGATACCGATGAGAATCCCCGTGCTGACACCACCATGGAAGCTCTGGCGAAGCTCCCGCCAGCCTTCAAGGATGACGGCAAGTGCACTGCTGGGAACTCGTCCGCAATCACCGACGGTGCAGCGGCCGTGGTGATCGCCAGCGCCGACAAGGCCACTGAGCTCGGCATAGAGCCTTTGGCCCGCATCACGGGGTTTGCACAGGCGGCAGTCGAACCCAAGTGGGTCTTCTTCGCCCCCGTCCACGCTGTGGAGAAACTGATGGCCCGTACCGGCCGCCAAATCCAGGATTTTGATCTACTGGAGATTAACGAGGCTTTCGCGTCACAGACCATCGCCAATGGCAGGAAACTGGACCTTGACTGGGAGAAGCTGAACGTGAATGGGGGCGCCATCGCCCTCGGCCACCCCATCGGATGCAGCGGTACTCGTCTCATGGTCACCCTCATCCACGCCATGAAAGAGCGGGGAGCCAATCTCGGACTGGCATCCCTTTGTCTGGGAGGCGGAGAAGCTGTGGCTATGAGCATCGAGATGTGAGCCTAATCATCTCACCCGCGTCCCGGCGATACGGATTCGAGCATCCTTGTGCTTTTCTGCGATGGATACCTCTATCGCCGCATTGACCGCGGCGACGCCCGGACTCAACGACCGGCCCAGCCAGGGTGCTGTGGAGAAAGTGACAGATGATCCTGAGAGACAAGGTTGCGATTGTGACTGGAGCGGGACAAGGCATCGGACAGGCAATCGCCTTCAAGCTGGCAGATAGCGGTGCCAGCGTGGTTGTCTCCGACCTGAACGAACAAACCGCCCTCGAGACAGCGAGGCAGATCGAAGCCAAATCCAGTAGAGCCAAGGCGGTAAAGACCGACGTTATCGACAAGCAAGAGGTCCTGCAACTGCTGGAGACGACTGTCGATGAATTTGGCAGGATTGACATCCTGGTCAACAACGCCGGCATCGCCCGAAGCGCCACTCTGCTCCGACTTAGCGACGAAGCCTGGGACGAAGTCCTAAACGTCAATCTGAAAGGTGTCTTCAGGACCACTCAGGCAGCCGCCCGATACATGATCGGCGCCAGGTACGGAAGAATCGTGAACATCTCCTCCGTCTATGGTCGGACCGGAACGATTGGAGATTCGAACTACGCCGCCTCCAAGGCCGGGATCATCGGCTTCACCAAGAGCGCGGCCCGCGAACTGGCTCGGCACAACATCACCGTGAACGCCATACTGCCGGGGATGATCGACACCCCACTTCTGCGCGGTATCCCGCACAGGTATCTCCAGCCGATGATTGAAGAGATCCCCCTCCAACGTGTTGGAACGCCGGAGGACGTCGCCAACGTAGCAGCGTTCCTGGCTTCAGACGAGGCCAGCTATATCACTGGCGCCACATTGGAGGTGACCGGTGGGTGGAGGATGTAATCACGCCATCCGCAGGCAGTGACCCGGTCGTGATCGATATCCGTGCACAGTGCACCACCCACTGACAGGAGTCATTCGACATGCACTTCAACTTGACTGACGAGCAGCGCATGATACAGGAACTAGCCAGGGATTTCGCCACTGACGTCCTCGCTCCCGCCGCACCCATCATAGACCGGACCGAGGAGTATCCTTTCGACAATTGTCGCAAGATGGGAGAGTTGGGCCTGATGGGCATCGAAGTCCCACAGGAGGATGGTGGCACCGGGGCCGACACAGTGAGCTACGTCGTAGCGCTGGAGGAGGTTTCCAAGGCGTGTGCGTCCACAGGTACCATCATGTCCGTGAACAACTCGCTGGTTTGCCACGGACTGGTCAAGTATGGCACACCGGAGCAGCGTGAGAGGTACCTGCGACCCGCGGCCTCCTTTGAGCGTATCGGCACCTTCGGCCTCTCCGAACCCCAAGCTGGCTCCGACGCAGCGAGCCAGCGCACCAGGGCCATCAGGGAGGGGGATCACTACATCGTCAACGGGGCAAAGAACTTCATCAGCAGCGGCGGCGTGGCAGACTTCCACATCGTGTTCTGCGTTACCGACCCAAAAGCCAGTCCCAAACACCACGGGATAAGCTGCCTGCTCATAGAAGCCGACACGCCCGGTTTCTCAGCCGGGAAACCAGAGGAAAAGCTAGGTATCCGAGCTGCCAACACCGCGGCACTATCCTTCGAGGATTGTCGGGTGCCTGTCTCCAACCGGTTAGGTGACGAGGGGCAGGGTTTCAGAATAGCGATGGAAGTCCTTGATGCTGGGAGGATCGGCATCGCGGCTCAGGCGCTGGGCATTGCTCAAGCCTCCATTGAAGCCTCACGAGACTATGCCCTGGAACGGGAGCAGTTTGGCAAACCCTTAGCTGAGCAC
>JBAVWD010000639.1:0-4791 GCA_049697655.1 Anaerolineae bacterium
AGGTAGTCCAGCGACAGATTCTCCTCGTAGCTCCCGCTGATGACTGCCCCCCTGGGGGGCTGGTCCGCCAGGATCGCCCTGCCAGGCTCCAGGGCCGTGTCCACTGTCTTGTCCCGCTGGTCGGCCAGGGGGAAGTTAACCCACAGGCGGTTGATTGTCAAAACCATCAGGCCCAGGATCACCACGGCCCGAGGCCAGCCCGGGAACCTCCGCCAGGCCCGGTCGGCCAGTATGCCCACACCCAAGGCCCCGATGAAGTACAGCGGCATCACCGCTTGGAACCAGTTGCCGAAGCGATCGAGATAGATGAAGGGCACATACCCCAAAATGATGCCATACAATAGCCCTCCCCGGCGCCGCCCCAGGAAGGCTATCCCCAGCAATCCGGCCGCCAAGCCCACCACGGTCAACTCGGCCAAGACGTGGGTCAGCGGCTCCGGCCCCCACCCGCCGACGGACCACGATAGCTCACCTCGTCCCTGCCTAATGGTCAGAAAATCGACGAACCAGGCCAGCGCCGAACTCCACTGGCCCTTGCCCCACCACTCCGGGTGCTGCGCGCCGCGGACGTACACGTATCCGTAGCTCAGCAGGGGCAGGAGGGCCAGCAGCGTCGCTTTGCCGATGAGCC
Organism: Anaerolineae bacterium; assembly: GCA_049697655.1. Classification (GTDB taxonomy): domain Bacteria; phylum Chloroflexota; class Anaerolineae; order UBA7937; family B3-Chlor; genus JAUVXJ01. The sequence goes on from JBAVWD010000639.1 coordinate 632, forward strand.
GGCCGCGCCGCACGATGCCCGGTTCGGACCTGAAAATGAAGAAGAGCAGCGCTGGCAGAGCCAGCAGCACAGTGATCAGATTGGCCAGGGCCAGGCCCACCAGAAGGGCCAGCCAGAGGATGTATTTGTCCTGCCGAGTCCTCTCCCAGCGAAAGGCGAAGAGGATCATCAGTCCCGTCTGAAGAACGGCCGCTGTGTACTCCTCGGAGGCGATGCTGTAATACCAGAAGAAGAAGGTGGTGCCGTAGAAGAAGGTGGTAAGGGCGGCCACCACCCAGTTGCGCTCTGTCACCTCCAGCAGGAGGATGTAGAGCACGGCCAGTGTGCTCAGGCCCCAGATGGTGGAGTAGAGGGAGAGGATCTCTGTGGGGTTGAACAAAGGCCAGAGGGTGGCCCTCCCCAGCTGGAACCACAGCCAGCCCAGCACCGTGTACAGGGGGTATCCCGGTGCGTTAGCGAACCGCAACTGGGCCTGGGCATACTGATGGGTGATGAGGTCCCCGCCAGTGAGTTGCCAGGGCTCCAGTCCGTTGTCGAGGGTTGCCAGATAGAGGACCAGCGAGAAAAGCAACACGGCCGCGCCCGCCCACAGGGCCGGCCCTGCCTTTTCCAGAGCTGCCAAGCGGCGCGCGATGTCCAACCTCCGTCCCGTCTGGTCAGGTGAGGTAGAACTCGACGACGGCGAAACCTCCCTCGTCCACGGTCACGGTCACACTCACCCCCAGGCCTTGGGGGGTGACCACATAGGTCCCGGGAGCCAGACCCCCGAACTCCAGACAGTAGCCACCGCATGCAGGTTTGGTCCCGGTGAGTTCCGTGGCGCTCCAGCCACCAGCCCTGATCTCCACCGGCAGCCACTTCTTGCCCTCTACAGTGACCTGGATGGCGGCGAAGTAGCCTCGTCCACCACCCCCGGCCACGTTTTCCTTCACTCGACCAGCCCACACCTCAGGCCCGGGCTGTGCAGGCGTCTGGTAGAACTCCACCACGGCAAAGCCCTCGCCGTCCACCTCGACCAAGTGGTTGATCCCCAATCCCTGAGGGGTGATGACGTAGGTGCTGCCCGAAAGCCCACCGAACTCCAGACAGAACTCCCCGCACTCAGGCTTGGTCCCCGTGAGCGCCGTGGCGTTCCACCCTCCCGACCTGATCTCCACGGGCAGCCTCTTCAGGCCCTGCACGGACACCTGTATGGCTGAGAAGAACGCTCCCGTGGGGGCCGGGCCACTGGTATTCCACAAGGTCCGGGCGGCCCACACCATCCGGGGGGCAGGAGTCCCGGTAGGCGCTGGCTGCGCCGTCGGCGACGTCACCACCTGGGTGGGGGAAGAGACCGCACGCCCAGGCGTAACAGTCGCAGCAGGCGCGGCTCCGGCCGGGATGATCAGTTGAGAGGTAAACTTCACCAACGCCAATCCTCCACCCTCCACCACGACATCCACGCTGGATCCCAGGCCCCTGGGCATAATCGTGTACAGACTGGGCGAAAGGCCTCCGAACTCCAGGCAGAAGTCGCCACACTCTGGCTTGGTGCCGGTGACCGCCGTCGCCGTCCACCCACCAGCTTTCACCTCTACGGGCAACCCCTTCATCCCCTCCACCACCACCTGGATACTGGACAAGTAGCCACCATCCGGTTGTTGACTGGTGTTGCTCACCACCTGTCCGGTCCACACAGTAACGGCCGTGGGCGCTGGTGATGGGGCAGCCGATGGCGTGCCCGTCGCCACCGGAGGAGTGGCGGTAACCGTGGTCACCGGCGGAGCTGGCTGGGCAGGCTGCGTAGGCTGGAGTGACCGGGTGCTCGTGGGAGTCGGCGCAGCAGGCGGTGTGTATCCCTCGCGGCGCCGGAACTCCACGAAGACGTAACTCTTGCCATCGAGGAAGAGCTGGAGTTGTGTATCGACTCCCTGCGGCCGGATGATGTAAGTGCCCCGCTGTAGGGCAGCAAACTCCACCACGTAATCGCCGTACTCAGGCTTGGTGCCCGTGTAGCCAGTGGTCTTCCACTCTCCCAGGGTCGCCAGTTCCACCGGGAGTCCCACCTCCCCGACAACGGACACCCGCAACACCGAGCCAGCCAGGTCCATGTTGGGTGTGTTGGACAAGATCTTGGCCTCCCACCTCGGCAGCGCCGTGGGAGTGGGGGTAGGGGCCACCTGCCGGGACACCTGGACAAACTCCACCACGATGATGTCACTGCCATCCGCTTCCACAGTCACCGTCGCCCCCAGACCCTGGGGAGCGATGATGTACCGGCCCGGCATCAGACCAGCGAACTCAGCGTAGTAGGGGCCCAGCTCGGGCTTGGATCCACTGAGAAGGCTGGTCGTCCACCCGCCAGTGGTGGAGCTGACCTCTATGGGCAGCCCCTTGACGCCCTGGATGGAGACGCGTATGATGGTGCCCCCCAAGGACAGCTCGCTGATATCGCTGATCAGCCTGCCCTCCCACACCATGGCGGTGGTGCCCTGTGCACCCACCGGACCGGCAGACGCCTCCAACATGGCCAGCATCACCAAGACACTGACGAAGAGAATTACAACCGGCTTCACCTTTTGGCAGTTGAGCAGTCTCATGGCCAGCCTCCTCCTACTGAGTCCTGATCCGCATGAACTGTAGAAGCGCGCCAAACCATTCCCTGAGCGTCATCCTTACCGGATAGATGCGTCTGCTGATAGCATATCCCTTCCAACCCTTATATACCAGCCAGAACAAAGCGTTGGGCGGCAGTTTGATCAGTTGCAGCACCAGAGACTTGAGAAAGGGGAACTCCGCCGTCACGCTCAGCAGCTTCTGGAGATTCTCTATCTGTCGTGCCTCCATCTCGCTGCTGAACTTGATGACCGTGTCTTGCGTCACGGAGCCGCTGAGGTCGTCGAAGGTGCCCCTCATCAGACCCTCGCGCAGGGCCATCTCCCCCAGCTTGGTCTTGGGATACGGCTGGAAGAGGAAGACGTTGACGTAGTCGGCCCGGCACTCGATATTGAGGTCCATGGTCTCCACGTCCGTCTCCAGGCCCCCAGTGGGCAAGCCCAGCATATTGTTGGTGGAGTACTTGATGCCGTATTCGCGGAGGATATGGCAGGCCCTCAGGATCTGCTCCCGAGTGATGTGCCGGTTCAGAATCTGGTAGCGGAGCTCATCGTTGGCCGTTTCCAGCCCGAAACTGACGCTCACACAGCCCATGTCCTTGAACATGGCCACCTTCTCTTCGGTGACCAGGTTGGGCCGTACCTGGCACCAGAAGGGCAGACCCACCTCCTCTTTGTACCGCTCGGCCAGTTCCTGTAGCCACTTCTTGTTGATGATGAAGGTGTCGTCCAGGAACATCACGAAGTCGAGAGGATGACGTTCCCGCACCTCCTTGATCTCCTGAATGACGTTCTCCACGCTGCGCCGGCGCGTGCGCCTTCCTTTGCCCTCGTAGAGCTGCGAATAGGCCTCGTTGAAGCAGAAAGAGCAGTTGTAAGGACACCCTCGGCCGGTGATGAAGGGCTTGAGCTTCCGCTGGCGGCTGAGAGGATGCGCCCGATAAAGAAGGTCCCGGTCCGCAACAGGCAGTTCGTCAAGATCGGTGACCAGGGGCCTCAGGGGGTTGCGGTGGACGCTCCCGTTGGATTTGAACCACCAGTTGGGTATGTTATCGATGGGTTCGCCGTTCTCCAGGGCGTTGATCAGATCCACGGTGGCGTGCTCGCCCTCACCGATGCAGATTCCATCCACACCCTCCTCCTCGATGATTTCGTGGAAGAACGTCGGGTGAGGCCCGCCCATGATAGAAACGACGTCCAGTTGCTCGCGGATGCGCCGGTTGACGTCCAGATAGTAGCGCTGGGTGCCAGTGTAGACGCTGTAGGCCACCGCGTCAGGCTTCAGCCGCTGGGCGACCTCCACGGGGTCCTCTTCGGTGGCCACAACCAGGTCGGTCTCGTGGCCCGCCTGCTTGAGGGCGGCCGAGACGCACAGAATGCCGTGGGGCTCGTTGTCTATCTCCTTGATGATGAACAGGACACGCACTGCACTACCCCTCAACCCTGATCGGAGTCTACCACAGCTGTCGCCCTCCAGCAAACGTTGGCCCCCTCCCGGCCCTGCGCCATGGCCAACCGCTGATCCGAACCTTAAATCCTCGGCGATTCCCTCCCTCGGGTATTGAC